>NZ_JAPVLS010000013.1:53778-97904 GCF_027158125.1 Streptomyces sp. H39-C1 | reverse complement strand
TCCCGCTCACCACCCGAGGACCCGCCTGGACAAGCGATCCCTACACGCTCAGCCGCGGCAACAAGAGCCTGCTCACCGTCTTCGGCGGCGAGCACTTCCTCGGCGGCATCTCCGGCTACCGGGCAGCAGAGACCACCGACGAGGACTCCAGCCGCGTTGCCCTCGTCCAGCAGGTCACCCTCGCCTACCTACGCCACATCACCGGCATCGACCACACCGACTGGCAGATGGCCCGGTCCGTCCTCGCCGACGCCCGTGCGCTGGGGCGGCTGGACAACAAGTGACCCTCGGCGGTTGAAATACACGCCTTCGCCCGCCCAGCGACCCCCCGTTGGATCAACGCGGGGCGGGCACTAGTAACCCCAGCGTCCCCGGCTGCCGTCCTGGCGGCAGTGGATCATGCGCCCGTTCCCCGCATGCGTGGAGCTGCCGATGTCGGCGTTGCGGCAGAACTGGCCCGCGTTGTAGCAATTCCCCGCGTTGGAAACGATCTCGCACTCGGCGGGCGCGGGCTCTGTTGTCTGCGGGGCCTTGGTTGTGGGCCTCGGTGTGGCCTTGACCGTGTGCTGGGTCGTCGGGGCGGTGGTCGGCGTCTTCTGGCTGGTGCTCACGACGGGGGTGAGCGAAGGGGATGGCGCGGCGGTGGTCGAGAGAGACGGTGTCGGCGACGGGGAGGCGGTTGTCGGGACCGCCGAAGCAGTGGCCGAGGACGGGGCAGTGGCGGGTGCGTCGTTGGGGACCGGACCGCAGGCCACGGCGATCCCCGCCACCACCACGGCAACCAGCGCCCGTCCGACAGCTCCCCTGCGCCGTCGGCTCTTGATACCGCCATCATTCATGTCGCTGTGGCTGTTGGTGTCGCTGTTTGGATCGGCGTTGCGCATCGGTACCCCCACCAGAAGCCGCCAGAGAAGGAACATCATATGAACGGCCGTCCGGCTCTGGCGGGTTTCGGTTGAATCGTGACCAACGCTCCATGTACGTCAGGAGGTAGGGGTGATGGCCAGCTTGTCGGAGCCCGAAAGGGGAGACGCTCCTGCGGCGCCTGCCCCTGCGTCTCGCCGTCCCGGAACAGGACCTCGAATACACAACGACAGCATCGTCCAGGAACTCAGGGCACTGCCGGTGACCCGCCTGGGCATCGCGGAACGCAACAGGATTCCCATCAGGTTCTGGACGTTCACCCGCTACGGCGCCCCGGCCACCGCGACCACCCTCGCGGTCAGCGCCGCCTACATGTGGGTGCGCTACTGCGCCCTGACCTGCCCTCACCAATCCGAGAGCGGAGCAGATGCGCGTGCCGCTGGACGTGTGACGTCGTTGGCCGAAATGCGCTCGCGGGGTTCTCGGGAGGAAAGCCCTTGCTTTCCGCCTTCGAGAAGTGAACTCAGTAGGGCGTCTTGACACCCCTGAAAGAACATTGGCTTCATGTGTTGCGGCACTTGGCGGACTGAACAATTCCGAGTGCCGAGCATTCCGGTTGCTGTTCTCGGCCGTCGCGTCGAGTGGCGGCGCGTCGCACCCCTCAGCCGTTCCTCGTGAGGGGAGCGCCGTTCGTAAGTGTGGGAGCGCTCCCGCAACTGGTGTGCGGACCGCCCACCGTCCGGGTGCGGCAGCAGACCGTACCCGGTGACCGAAAGGAACTCCGTGTCCAGATCATTCGCGGGGCCACGCCAAGCGGCCGGGGCGGTGGCGAGCCTCCTGGCCACCCTGCTGATGTGCGCACTGTCGCTGACCTTCGCGCCGTCCGCGTCCGCCAACACCACCATCTGCGACAAGACCGGCAGCATGGCGGTTTCGGGCGGCAAGTACATCGTCCAGAACAACGAGTGGGGTGACTCCATCCCCCAGTGCATCGACGTTTCGGACGACGGTTTCAAGGTCACCACGGGGTGGCACAACGTGGGCACCAGCGGCGCACCGGCGGCCTATCCATCGATCTACGCCGGCTGTCACTACGGCAATTGCTCCTCGGGCAACGGCCTGCCGCTGCAGGTGTCGTCCTTCGCCAACCCGCAGTCCAGCGTCGACTTCTCCACCGCCGACGGGCAGTGGGACGCCGCCTACGACCTGTGGTTCGACACCAATCCCTATCCGGCGGGCCAGAACAACGGCGCTGAAATCATGATCTGGGCCAACCACTCCGGTCCTCCGTCGCCGGCCGGCTCCAAGGTGGGGACCGTCTGGCTGGAAGGCGCCAACTGGGACGTGTGGACAGGCCGGTTCGGTGACAACGGCAGCATCGGCTGGAACGTCGTGTCCTACGTCCGTCAGCAGCCCACCAACGCAATCTCGGTGAGCATCAAGGACTTCACCACTGACTCGATCGCTCGCGGCTACATGTCGCCTGCGTGGTACATGACCAGTGTGCAGTTCGGCTTCGAGCCGTGGGTCGGCGGCCCCGGACTGGCCGTCAACTCCTTCTCCTACACCTCCAACGGCTCGGGTGGCGGTGGTGGAGGCGGTGGCGGCGGTACACCGGGCACGATCGTGGGACAGGGCAGCGGCCGCTGCCTGGACCTGAAGGACTGGAGTGCTGCTGACGGCACCGCCGTCCAGTTGTGGGACTGCGGCACGGGCTGGAACCAGAAGTGGACACCGGCCAACGGCGCCCTCACCAACCCGCAGTCGGGCAAGTGCCTCGACGTATCCGGAGGTTCCACGGCGAACGGCACCCGCGTCCAACTCTGGTCGTGCAACGGCACCGGCGCCCAGAAGTGGCAGACCAACGGCAACGGCACGATCACGAACCCGCAATCCGGCAAGTGTCTGGACGCTGGTGGTTCAGCCAACGGCGCGTTGCTGCAGATCTGGGACTGCAACGGCAGCGGCACCCAGGCCAATCAGGTGTGGACGTTGAAGTAGCGCCCCGGTCAGGCATCGAGAGCCGCGGTGCCTGACCGTCCCGATCGGCCGGCAGGGGTGGGGAATGTTCCGGCGGGCCGCCTCGTTCACCCTGGGCTCGTCCACGTCGCTATCCCTGGGAGCATCGTGCCCGAAACCATCCCCGTCACCTCCACCGTTCTCCCGGTACTGCCGCCCTTGAGCGTGCAGGCCGAGCGTCTGATCGAGCTGGGGGTGCATGAGATCGCTGGGCTGCCCGCCGCCGAGCTTCGTATGTTCGCGGAGGCAGCGGGGGCAGCCGAAGCCGCCGAGGGTGCTGCGGCCGGCGATGGCGCCCTACTCGCGGTTCATCCGCACCAAGCCCCTGCCTCCGCCCTGGCGCCGCTGCTCGGCCGCGACGGCAAGCCGGGTTTCGTCGTCACCGACATGCCCGACGTCGACTTCTTCACCCCGCTGGAGACGGTCGCGCTGCCCGACGCCCCCCTCTACCTCCTCACGGGCCTCGACCGCGGTGACCAGATGGCCAACTGGAGCCCGAACGAGGCGCTGCCCGCCCTCACCGCACAGACCCGCACCCCGCTGGTGCTCACTGAGGGCATCCACTGGGTGGTGCAGCAGCCCGCCGTCCTGGAGCGCAATCACTGCTTCATGACCATCGGCTCCCGGCTGCGTAAATCCAACGGCGCCCTGGACGCCCGTACCCCGGCTGTCTGGATCAGCAACGGCACCGGGCGGGACGGCCGCGAGCGCCGTAACGCCCCCAAGGTCGGCTGGTGTTGGGCGGGCAACCGGCACACCTGGCTGGGCTTCGCCTCCGCAACAGCCCGGGTCCAGGGCCCGCATCGGGTCCTGATCCATCCCGATTCCGCGGGAGGTGCCCGACAGTGACGCGCGAAGCGGAGTGAGTGGGGGCGCCCGGTGCTCGCCGGGCGCCCTTGTCGGGGTCCCCCAGGTACTCAGCCCCAGCCGCGTACCGGCATGACTCCGTGGAGCCGTCGGGGTTTGGGGGCGTCCAGCATGGTGACGCCGTTGTAGCGGCGGCCCTGGACGAAGAGCACGGGAGCGGCGACGAACGTGACGAAGATCGAGGCGACGCTGACGGGGAACAGGACCGGGAGCGACTGGCCCTCGGGCAGGGTGCGGCCGCCCTCGTGAATGGCGTAACCGAACGCCGCGAAGAAGACGATGACGCTCAGGGCGGCCAGGACCAGCAGGACAGCGCTGGTTCGGCGGGTACGGGCCTCCGTGCGGACCTCGGCCAGCAGAGAGGCGTCGCACACGGGGCAGGTCAGCTCGACGCTCTGCTTGCCCGACGCCGGCCGGCGCACCCGGTTCAGGCTGTCCTGCCAGGTGATCCTGCGGGTCCGGGTGAGAAAGCCGGTCGTCCGGTCACTGAGGATGTGGCGCACCGCGACTTCCACGGTGCCTGGTATCGGTCTGTTCATGTCCCTGCAGCCCCCTCCGTCGCACGCCCCGATGTGGGTGCGCAGGGAACACAGTGTCGGGTTCGCGACGCGGGGATCAACAGCTCGCGAAAGGCTTTGCCTTGGCCATGCCTTCGGGGTGGGCGGGCTCTCAGTCTCTCTCCGGCGGCCGGCCCGTGTGGTCGACCCGCTCATCCTGGTCCTGGTCCTGGTTCTGGTCCTGGTCGTGTTCCTGCTTCTGCTTCTGCGCCCAGGTGTTCGCCCACTGGTCGAGCGGGGCGAGGGCGCGGCCGAGGTCTGCTCCGGTGGGGGTGAGCTCGTAGCCGTCGGCCGAGGGGGTGATGATCCCGCTGGACGTGAGCTCGCGCAGTCGCTGGTACAGGACGCTGGAGGACAGGCCTTCGCACTGCGCGAGCAGGGCGCGGGCGCCGATCGGGCCCGCGCGCAGTTCCCAGAGGATGCGGAGCGCCCAGCGGCGCCCGAACAGGTCCATCGCGGCCATGATCGGCCGGCCGGTCGTCGAACCGCGGACCGGTCCGCCCGGGCGTGGTGTCGGCATGACGCTCCTTGTGTTTCGTTATTCGAAACACTAGCATCGTCCACCCCTGCTTCTGCATCCGGATCAGCACAACGGGAGGACCGATGGCACGGATCGAGCCGCTGGAGCCGCCGTACACCGATGAGGTCGGCGCACAACTCGGGCGCATGATGCCCGCGGGTGCTCCGCCGATCGGGCTGTTCCGGATGTTCGCCAGGAATCCGCCGATGACCGGCGCCATGCATGGATGGGGCCGCTACGAGCTGAGCAGGCAGCTGACGTTGAGCTTGCGGGAGCGGGAGATCGTCATCGACCGGACGTGCGCGCGGTGCGGCTGCGAGTACGAGTGGGGCGTGCACGTGATGACGTACGCCGACCGGGTCGGCCTCACCCGTGAGCAGACGGCGTCCCTCGTCCACGGCGGAGCCACCGACGTGTGCTGGGCGTCCGAGCGGGAACGGCTGCTCATCCTCGCCGTCGACAGCCTGCACGAGCGCTCCGACATCGACGACGCGTTGTGGGCTCGGCTCGCATCGGCCTTCGACGACCTCCAGTTGATGGACCTGCTCCTGCTGTGCGGCTGGTACCACGCCATCAGCTTCGCCGCGCGGGCGGCGCGCCTGCCGCACGAACCCGGCGCGCCACGCTTCGCCGACGTCGTCCCCCGCACCCGATGAGCAGCCCTTCCCGTCCACCGGCGGCCCGCGCGGGTCTGCCGGCCATGACCGTGCACGCGTGCCTGCGCGAGGGCGGTGGCGGAAGCCCGACCGCGGTTGTGGACGAGGCATCATCATCTCTGTCCGGCCACCTGTTGACCGATGACGAGCGCCGCGCGGTACCCGCCCTGGCCGGCACCTCCCACGCGGCTTTCCTCTCGCAGGACGGCGAACGGGCGGCCGGGAGCGGGGACGACCGGCCCGTGGTCACCGTGCGTTTCTTCACCGCTGAGGGGGAGTTGCCCGCGTGCGGTCACGGCACCGTGGCCGCCTTGGCCTTCCTCGCTCAGCGCGCGGGGGGCAGGGAGTACCAGGCAGCCCTGTGCGTGGCCGGGCGCGTCGTCGAGGGTCGCGCAGTGTGCGGGGCGTCGTCCATCGAGGCCGCCTTCGAGGCGGGGCCGGTCGGCCTGCGTGAGCCCACATCAGGTGAACTCGCGCTGCTCCTGCCCGCTCTGGGACTCCGCACGGCGGTCGCCTCCGGAGCGTGCATCGCCACGCTGGGACGTCCGCGGTTCCTCCTGCCTCTTCCCACCCGCTCCGCTCTCGCCGTCCTGAGCCCGGACCTCGACCGGCTCGCCGCCGCTTGTGATCGCCTGGGCCTGCTGGGCGCCTTCGTCCACGCCCCGATATCGCCCTCGGGGCGGGTCGCGGCCCGCATGTTCGCCCCATCGATCGGCGTACCGGAGGACATCGCCAACGTGAACAGCTCCGCCTGCCTGGCCGCCCACCTGCTCGGCCGTCAGGGCACCACCGGGATCACCGTCTACATGGGCGATGCGCTGGGCCGTCCCTCCACCGTCACCGCCGCCGCACGCCGCACTTCGTCGGGCCCGATGGTCGAGGTCAGGGGCACCGCAAGGATCGGGCATGTGCTCCGATTGCCGGAACGGTTGGTTCCTCCCGGCGGGCGAACAGTCCGGCCCTGAACCCCGAAGCCCGTCCCCGTGACGACCACCGCACCGTGGCCCGACGTAGGGTCGAAGCCGTCGCCTTCTCCGACGCAATACGATCAACTTCCCTGAACCGACGCCATGATGAGGGGGAAGCCGCGAATGCTGAACTACAACATCGATGTCTCCGACGTGGACTACGACCTCGTGCTGTCGGACCTGACTGCCGAAGGGGACCAGCTCGACGCCCTGGTGGCCGCCGAGGGCGACTGGACCCGGCCCACGCCGGCCGTGGGCCGGACGATCGCGCACCAGATCGCTCACCTCCGCGCGGCGGATGCGAACGTGCTGGTCGCCCTGCGTACGCCCGGCGCGTTCGACGCGGTGACACCGTCACCAAGGCCGTTTCACATCTCGGCCCGCACTGACGGAGGACCACAGCACCTGGGTGCGCTCAGCCCGCGCTGAGGGCTGTGACCACGGAAGGAATGCCTAGACCTCGGGAAGGGAAGGATCGGGCGTCCAGGGGGATGGTGCGGTGACGGACCAGCGTTCGTGGTCGCGCCAGGCTCCGTCGATGTAGAGATAGGCGGGCGACAGACCTTCGTAACGAAAGCCCAGGCGCTGGACCAAGGACAAAGACGCCTGGTTCGCCGGCTGGATGCTCGCCTCCAGCCGGTGGAGCCGCAGGTCGTTGAAGGCGTGCTGCAGGGCCAGGGTGAGCCCTTCGGTCATGTAACCCCGTCCCGCGGACGGGGCGAAAGCCGCATAGCCGAGGGACGCGCCCTGGTAGCGGCCCCGGATGATCGAGTTGATGTTGACCATGCCGGCAGCTGCACCGGTCTCCTGAACGCGGATCACCAAGCCCAGGTCTGTGCCGTCGCTGAAGCGGTGCATCCAGCCCTGGAACTCCTCTGCGGTCGCGGGCAGTTGCATCCACGGCGAATGGAGGTCGGTGCTGGCCCGCACGAGCGAGCAGAACTCATCCTCGTCGGAGAGGGTGAGCGGGCACAGTTCAACCCGTGACGGCATATTGGACATGGGCCAATGTTAGGACCTCACGCCTGCGAGCTCATCGACGATGTAGTCGAGGTCGTTCGGGCTCAGGACCGCCTAGGGTCGCTGCGCGGTCGGCTCTCACCGGCCGCGCAGACCGGCGCTGATCGCCCTGCCGGTCAGGCGGACGGCGTCGGCAAGGTGTTCCAGGTTCTGTGCGGGATCGGTCAGGACGCACAAGGAGGCCACCGGGACACCGCCCGCGCTGTGCAGAGGCACGGCCACACAGCACACCCCCGCGGTCACCTCCTCCTGGTCGAACGCGACACCGTGGTCCCGGATCTCCGCCGCCTCCCGGCGCCAGGCCGCAGGGAGCGGGTCGATCGGGAGGGCGGGGTGTGCTCCGGACACAAGGACCTTTCCCGCCGCGGTGAACCACAGCAGGGGCGTACCCCTTCGGGGCGGAGCCAGGGCATGGTCCCCGCCGGAGGCCCAGTGCATGACGAGGGTCTGTCCTTCCCACAGCACGCTGATCCCCACTGTCGTGCCGGCGACTGCCGCCAGGCGGCGGACGCCAGTTCCCGTGCGACGTTGCCCAAGGGGCGGCGGGGAAGCTGACCAGGAGCAGGGTCACGTCGTCGGCGTAGGCGGCGGTGTCCGGCAACAGCCCACGGACCACGAGGTCCGCAATCTCATCCAGGTTGGCGGTGACGGTGAAGGCGCGGTGCAGGGAGGCAGTCAGCAGGTTGAGCTGAAGCTCCATGTCGCTGCTCGGGGTCTCCACCAGTCCGCCGGTATACAGGGCCGAGGTCGCGTCGGGATGGTTGGGAAAGCACATCTGTTCGTGGGGTACCCCGCCAACGCCCAGGGGGACGCTGACCGGCACGGGCAGTTCTCCGCGCCGGCGGGGTAACAGGTGGGGATCTCGTTCGGGTAAGCGTCCCGTCGTGTGGCACCCCATGGCGCCTGCTCCGATTCGAACGCCTCAGCGAGTGGGGCAAATCTTGCTGAAACCGTAAGTAGTAAGAAATGTCGTAAGACATAAGGATCTTGAAATCGTCAGTAGCCTGCTCTCAGGTGGCTGACTGTCGGCCGCGCCATTCGGGGGGCGGTTGACGTATGCGTGTTTCTGGAGACATCCCTCCGCGAGACAGCTTCGTTCCGTGCCATGACGTGGACCGAGCGGTTGCCGCGGATGTGCGGACTCTGCGAGTTGCCGGCACCGCCTTGCAGCCACGGTGTATCGCGCTCGGAAATCTCGCGATCTCGCTGTACTCCCGTCACCGCTGTCAGGGCGACCGGCAGGATCTGGACACCGCGATAGAGCACTTACGTACGGTGCTCAGACTCCTGCCGCCCGGTCATCCCGAACAGGACACCGCCCAAGGAAACCTGGCGATGATGCTGGCGGCGCGCGGCACTCGCGGTGATCTGGAGGATGCCGTGGCCCTGTGGCGGCGCGGGCTTGCGCGGACGCGGCGCGGGAGCCACGAGTGGGCTCTGGCCTGTGGGCAGTTGGCCCAGGGATTGTACGAGATGTTCACCGCCGAGGGCGATGTGTCGGAGCTGGATGAGGCGGAACGACTCCTCGGCGGAGCGCTGGGACTTCTGCCGCGCACAGGTCGGGGTGACGTTCTGCGCGGCAACTACGCGATCGTGCTGTCGACCCGGCACCAGGTCGTACGGCCCGACCCCGGAGGTCTCGACCGGGCCATCGGGATTTTTGAGGATCTGATACGGCGCAAGGCTGACCCGTCCGCCCCGGAACTTCCGGGCTGGGCCGCCACCCATCTGGCACAGGCCCTCGTCAACCGCTATACCGACCGCAGTGATCCGGCGGATCTCGCCCGGGCGAGGGAACTGGGAAGTCCACCCGATGGATCCACCGTCCCCGGCTCCCGGCTTGCCGCCAGCGCGGCGATCGGAGCGGACATCCAGGCGACGGTCGCGATGTACGAATACCTGACGGATGCCCGGCAGGCGGATGTGGACCAGGCAATCCACGATCAGCAGCGAGCTGTCGACCAGAGCGGTGACGATCCTGTCCGGCGCGCGGGCCCACCGTGATCAATCTGGCGACGACCCTGGCCATGCGACATTACGCGCGCAGGGATGCCGCTCCCACGCACCCCTCCGCGGGCTCCGGAGACATCGCCACCGATCTGACCCGGGCGCTGGAACTGCTGCGGGGACTCCGCACGGCCGATACGCCGGTACCGTACCGGGGAGGGGCCATGGCGCTGCACGGCATGCTGCTCATGGACCGCTACATGACCGATCCGGGCCGGTACGCGGCCGACCCGGCCATGGCCGACCAACTCCTCAGCTCCGCACTCGAGTTGCCGATGGACTACCGCAGCAGGATCGGTGCGAGGCTACGGTTGGCTTACTCCCGACTGGCCATCGCCCATTCCACCGGCGACGCGAACGGCCTGGATGCCGCGGTGGCCCTGATGCGCGGAGCTGTCAGCGACATACCGCCCCAGTCGCCGCTGCACGCCGGCGCGCTGGGCTGCCTGGCCGACGTGCTGCAGACACGTGCGCAGACGACCGGAATGCCCGAGCACCAGCGAGAAGGCACCGAACTGTGCCGGGAGATCTGCCGCAACGACGCGGACTCCGATCGGGCCGCGGTGTATCTGGCCGCCAGGGGATGGGCGCAGTGGGCATGGAGGCGCGGGGCGATGGACGAAGTCGCCGAGGCGGGCCGCATCGCGTTACCGCTGCTGTACGACATCGCCGCGCTCCAACTGGGCCGGGAGGGCAAGGCCGTACCTCTGCGCCAGGCCGACCGGCTCTCCGCGCGCACGGCGTTCGCCCTTGTCGCGGTGGGCCAGAGCGCCGCGGCCGCGATCGCGCTCGAGACCGGCCGGGCGCTGATGCTCGGAGAGGTCATGCAGCGCGAACACCCCGATCTGCTCAGCCTGATGGACAGCGACTACCACAATCTCGTATCCCGTTTCCGCCGGGCGGCGGAACGGTTGACCTCGGTCGAACGCCGATTGCTGTTCGGCCCGCAGGACGCACCGGTGATCGACGGTGCGCGGGAGTCGTACCGGGCTCGGCTGGACGAGATGGACGACGTCGTCCAGGACATCCGCAGACTGCCGGGCTTCGGGACGTTCCTCCGCCCGCCCGCCCTGGCGGACCTGACGGGCACGGCCGCATCGTGCCGGAGCACGCTGGTCTACCTGGCGGCCACCGACAGGGGAGGCGTGGCGCTGGTCGTTCCCCGCACCGCGGCCGTTCCCCCCGCCGCACGTACGCGCACGGGTCCGGGTACGGAAGTGACGGCTGTCCCGCTTCCCCGGCTGACCACCGACTTCGAGCAGTCGTCGGTGGCGGCTCTCCGCCTCGCCCTCGAGCGGGACGTCGAGCACGGCGACCGGGACGCAGCAGAACGGTCCATGGACGAACTGACCGGCCGACTGTGGAAGTCGGTGATGGAGCCCGTGGTTCAGGCGGTCGGATCCGGTACGGACATGGTCCTGATACCCGACGGCCCCCTGGGGACGCTGCCGCTGCATGCCGCCGCATACCCCGACCCCAGCGCGCCGACGGGGCGGCGCTTCGTCATCGACGACCTGCCGGTGGCCATGGCCCCCAGCGCCCGCACCCTGAGCATCGCGGTGGCCCGCACTCCGGCGCCGGTCCACCGAGTCCTCGCCGTACGCGATCCACGCCCCAGCAGCGAAGTACTTCTGCCGGGCGCCGTCTCCGAGATCGAGCGGATCCGGGACGTCCTGCCGCCGAGCGTGCGGGTCCTTGAACTCCACGGCGCCGCGGCCACCCGGCAGGGCGTCCAGCAAGCCCTGGTCGACGTGCAGATCTGCCACTTCGCCTGCCACGCCCACGCGTACCCCGACCGGCCCCTGGACGGGGGACTGAGCCTGGCCGGCGACGCGTCCCTGACCGTGCGGGACATGTTCGCGATGCCGTCCATCTCCGCCCGGCTGGCGGTGCTGTCGGCCTGTGACAGCGGCCGGTTCGACGAGACCCTGCCGGAGGAGGTCGTCGGGCTCGCGACGGGCTTCTTCCAGGCCGGCTTTGCAGCGGTCCTCGCCGCGCTGTGGCCGCTGGAGGACGCACCGGCCGCCGCGCAGATGGCGCTGACCTACCGGCACTGGCTCAGCGACGGCATGTCACTTCCCGCGGCGGTCCGCAGTGCCATGGTGTGGATCCGGGACAGCACCAACGGGCAGAAGGCCGCGGCGTTCCCCGAACTCGACTTCGCCCCCGGGGACCCGGCCGCGACGGCTGACGCCGAGTGGCTCAGCACCAGGGACCACAGCAGCCCGCTGGTATGGGCCGCCTTCGTCTGCCTGGGGATCTGAGGGACCCATGGACTCGTTGGAGGCACTGCTCGCCACGCTGCTCGGCATCATGCCCGGGGCCTTGTACACCTGGGAACTGGAGAAGCAGGCGGGTGCGTGGGGCACGGGAGTCTCGGACCGTGTCCTGCGGTTCCTGGGCGTGTCAGTGCTGTTCCATCTGCTACTCGCTCCGCTGTCGTGGTGGCTGGTCCAGCAGGACCGGCATGGGTCGCTGCGCGCCGGCACCTTCCCGTGGGAGCTGTGGCCGGCCGTCGCCGTGTATGCCTTGCTGCCGGCTGTGCTCGGCCACGCGGTGGGTGTCGCGACCCGCCGCCGGCGCGCCTGGTCGCGTTGGCTGACCGGCCCGGCACCCGCCCCGCGCGCCTGGGACCAGGTGTTTTCCCAGGAGGGAAGTATCTGGCTGCGGATCCGGCTGAAGGATCCCGGCGGTGGGGACGGCGGATGGTTCGCCGGCGCGTTCGCCCCGGCCCGCCGTGGTCCGCATTCCTACGCGTCCGGGTTTCCGCACGACCAGGACCTCTACCTGGCCGAAACCGTGGAGGTCGACCCGGCGACGGGACGTATCCGCCTGGTGGACGGCCGGCCGAAGTTCCGAGATGTCGGCGTACTGATGCGGTGGGAGGAGATCGCCTACGCCGAGGTGATGTCCGGTGAGGGGGAGTTATGAACGATGAAGAGACAAGCGGGCCGCCCGTACCCGAGGAGGGGCCCGTACGGCGCCGCCGCGTGGTGCTCCGACGAGGGGGACACAGCCCCACGGGACCCACGGCGGCGAACATGTCCGGGCTGCCGGCCTCGGTGACCGTATCCGACCCGCCCACGGTGCCCGCGCCCCAGGCACCCGACGACGCCGACGACGAGGGGTCCGCCACATGACCACCGGCGCCCGGGCTCCGCTCCTGGCCAAGGACTCCGGCCAGGGCGATCCCGCAGACGGCGACCGCTACGCGGGGCGCCATGTGCCCGCTTGGCTCCGGGAGACCAGCACCTGTTTCCTGACCAATCCGCAGCTTGTGCTGTACGGCAACATCCGCGACCGCTATCTGGTGCCCGACCAGGCGTCCTGGCGACTGCCCGACGTCCGGGAGGCCCTGTGGTGGCTGATGGAACCGCTGGGCTATCGCTTCCTGCTGGTCGCCGATCCCGTCGACGGACTTCAGGTGCTGCCCTCCGGTGACGAAGCGGTCCTGGAGAGCGCCACGGCGCTGGCCGGAGTCTCGCTCGGCAACGGCAGGCCCCTGAGTCTGGACAGCCTCCTGGGTGTGGTGCGCGCCGTGGCCGGCAGCAAGGACACCAAGGTCGGCATCATGGTCGACTACGCCTCGCGCCTGGTACGTGACGTCCGCCAACTTTCCCCGGAGGAACACTACTTCTTCGCCGCGTGCGAGAAGCTTTCCCACACCTCGCAGCCGGTGCGGCTGCCGGACCGCCAGGCGACCCCGCGCTACAACCCGGTGCTGTGGGTGGCGAACAACGACCGGGACCTCCCGGCCTGGTTCACCGCCGACTCGATGGCGGTGCGGCGGATCGCCGTGCCGCTTCCTGACCTCGGGGACCGCAAGATGGCCGCCGAACTGCTCTCCCAGGGGCTCGCCTCGCAGCTGCCCGGCGGCAGCGCCCCGGACGACATCGCCTACCGGTTCGCCGAGCAGACCGAGTCCCTGACCATCCGCAGCATGATGGAGATCGTCCGGCTGGCACGTACCAGCGAAGGCGCTGTCGACTCGATCGAGGCAGCGGCACGCTGCTACCGGGTGGGGATCTCCGACAACCCGTGGAGCAAGCCTTTCCTGCGGGAGCGCCTCAACACCGCCGCCGAGCGGATCGGGAGACGGGTCCGCGGCCAGGACGAGGCCATCGGGCAGTCCGTCGACATCATCATCCGCTCCGTCATGGGACTTTCGGGTGCGCAGGCCGCCTCGAACGCCTCAAGACCGCGCGGGGTGCTGTTCTTCGCCGGGCCCACCGGGGTGGGGAAGACCGAACTGGCGAAGTCGCTGACCGAGCTGATCTTCGGGGACGAGCGGGCCTACATCCGCTTCGACATGACCGAGTTCTCCGAAGAACACTCCGCGGCGCGGCTGATCGGTGCTCCCCCCGGGTACATCGGCCACGACGCGGGCGGTGAACTCACCAACTCCGTCCGCGAGCGGCCGTTCAGCCTCATCCTCTTCGACGAGATCGAGAAGGCCCACCCGCGGATCCTGGACAAGTTCCTGCAGATCCTGGACGACGGCAGGCTCACCGACAGCACCGGCTCCACGGTGTACTTCTCCGAAGCCGTCCTGGTGTTCACCTCCAACCTCGGAATGTCCGTGATCGACGAGCGGGGCATGCCGGTGCAGAACGTCACCCCCGATGACACCCGAGAGGACCTCGTCAGCCGGATCTCCGCGGCCGTCAAGGAGCACATCGCGGAGGAGCTGAACCGTCCGGAACTGCTCAACCGGCTGGGCGACAACATCGTGGTGTTCAACTTCATCGACCCCGTCGCCGCCCAGGAGATCTTCGACCAGCTCATCCAGCGCATCTGCACCCTGGTGGAGAAGGAGCGGAAGGTGAAGCTGACCCTCGCCCCCGAAGCCCGGCAGACGCTGTTGGCAGCCGCCACGGCGGACATCGCCTTCGGCGGCCGGGGCATCGGGTCGGTGCTCGAGATGGCGCTGATCAATCCGCTGGCCCGGGCCTTGTTCGCGCAGGGCTACCATCTGGCGCCCGAGCAGTGCATCACCGACGTCGCGCGCCGTTCGGCAGGCTGGCAGGTGACGCTGCGATGACCACACCGCGGGACCCTCGCGAGGCGCTGCGGACCCGGCTGGAGAACACACCGCAGGTCCCCGCCGAGGCGCTGCGTACGCGCCTGGAACCGGGACCTTCGGAGCCGTCCGCCGAACCGGAGATGCTCACCGTCCTTCCGAGACAACTGGCTGCCCGCTTCCGGCTGCTGAGTGAACTCCCGGCCGCGGGAGCGGAAGCGAACCTGATGGTCGTCGCGGACGACCAGGGTCGTGAACTCGTCGCGAAGATCTACCGGCGCAGCGGCCAGCAGGCGTCGCGCCAGGTGTGGGCTGAGATCCCACGGCTGGCCAACCCCTATATCGTGCGGGTGCTGGAGACCGGTGAGGCTGGGCAGCGCGACTTCGAACTGATGGAGTACGTCCGCGGCGGCAACCTCGCTCAGTTCGTGGGACACACCGCAGTTGGCGACCCAGCGGCGCTGGTCACCGAGATGGTGCGACAGATCTCCTCGGCGCTGTCCGCCCTGCATGGCGTCGGCATCATCCACCAGGACCTGAAACCGGAGAACGTTCTCGTCCGGTCCCGCAGCCCCTTGGACCTCGCGCTCTCCGACTTCGGCGTGAGCAGGGTGCTCGATCAGACCCGGGCCGAGGCCACGGCCGCGGGGACCCTGGCCTATCTCGCCCCCGAACTGCTGCTGAGCAGCGGCGGCCAGACCTCGCGAGCCCGCGACTGGTGGGCACTGGGCATGATGGCCCGCGAACTCCTCTTGGGCCAGAGGCCTTTCGAGGACATGGTCAAGCCGGCCATCGACGCCGCTGTCATGCTCCGCGGCATCGACCTTGACGGCGTGACCGATCCCCGTCTGCGGATGCTGTGCGCCGGCCTGCTCACCCGTGATCCCGAAGACCGGTGGGGCGCCTCCCAGGTCGAAAGCTGGCTCGCCGGTGGAAGCCCCGTGGTCGCCTACACCGCACCGCCCGCCGGACCGCACCGCACCAAGGACACCCTGCCCCTGGTCCTGCGCTCGGTCCGCTACACCACGCCGGAAGACCTGGCCACCGCCTTGTGCGAGAAGGATGTGTGGAACGCGGCGGCCCGCAGCTACTTCACCGGCATGGGGCCCGCCCACCAGCCGTCCGAGGGATGGCGCGCGCTGCGTAGGTGGCTCCGACAGTTCGACGACCCCGACCAGTACGACGTGGAGGAGCTGCAGGACCTCGTCGATCACCAGCTCACCGACCCGTCCCTGGGTCCTGATGCGCGGGTCCTCCGGCTGCTCCGCACGCTCGCTCCGCAGACCCCGGCCATGTGCCGCGGACTGCGCATCGACCGCGAAAACCTCCTGGTGATCGCCCGGCACGCTCTGGCCGCACCGACCGCCGCCGACGACAACCTCCAACTCGTCGAGGCCCTGTGGCACCAGAACCTCCTGGCGGAACTGTCGGCCTGCCCGGCATCCTCCGAACTCGGCCGCATCAACACCGCCTGGCACGCGGACCACCAAAGCAGCGGGCAGGTACTCGGGGGACTGCGGCAGTCGGTTCCCCCGGCCGCCCAGCAGACGCTGTCGGCCGCACCGGACGCCCGCACGGTGCTCGCTCCGCTGCTGTGTCTGCTCCTGGGCACCCAGGAGGATGCCACCGGGCTGTGGATGCAACTCGACCAGGTCTCCACCAGGACGGCCGCCGTCGGCTGGTTCACCGTCGCCCGCGGACAGGCCGGCGGCGGTCATGGGGCGCTGGTCGCGCTGCGCCAACTCGTTCCGGCCGCGCTCGCCGAGACCGAGCAGACCGAGCGGCGGATCGCCGCGGCCGAAGCCACCCGCCGCGCGCAGGCAGCCCACTGGGCGTATCTGGAGACCCAACGGACCTCCACCGACGCGGTGTCAGCGGCCACCGTACGAGCGGTGGGATCGCTGGCCCTGTACGGGCTGGGCATGGTGGTCCTGGCCATGCTTGGTGCCCAGGCCTTCGACACCGCCGAAACAGCGCTGCCCAGCCTGGTCATCGGGGTGGTCATGCTTCTGATCCAGATCGTGCTGGAGGTCGCCCTGGCACGGGAAGTCGGCGCGGAGTACGCCCGCGGATACACCCTCTTCAGCCAGGCGGGCAGCGGATTCCGCCGCGCAGGCCAGCACAGAGGCGCCGGTTACGGCTGCCTCGTCATCATCCTCGCGCCCGTCGTCCTGTCCGTGCTCGTCACCATCCCCGCCGTGATCTACGCGGTGCTGCTGACCTATCACCTGCGGTCCCTGTCACGAAGACGAGCGCTGTGGAGGGGCCGCTACGCCGCGGCGTACGCCAGGGTCGTGAGCCAGCGATGAGCGGAGGGTCCGTGATTGGCCTCGCGGCGCCGCTGGCAGTCGGCGCCGTTCTGGGATACGCCGCAGGCGCGGCGGTATCGGTCGCCCTGAGCGCAGGGCTGACAGCGGTGGGCGCGACCATGGAACGGCGTCAGCACCACTGGGACCAGCAGCGGTGCGCGGAGGCCGTCTGGGAGGAGGCCGTCGCCGAAGTGCTCGCCCGCAACGCCCGGATCGAGGTGACCGGCGCAGCCCTGAGCGCCTACGGGCACCTGCCGCATCGGCTGCCGGGGCCACTGGCACTGTCTCGCCAGCAGATCCACGAACTGCGCGCCTGGTGCGCGGCAGCGGACCAGGCCCTGGCCGTGGCGGAGAACCTGCTGATGGAGCAGGACGCCCGGCAAGCCGCCGCCTGGCTGACAACCGGACCGGCCCAAGGGGAACGTCCGGCTCCCGCGGCACCCCACCCCGCCACCGGGCCCGCCCGCGACCGCCACCGCAACGAGCATGCCGTAGACCCCGCGGCCGATGAACGTGAATCCGCGGTACGGGCCGTACGCCGTCTGCCGCCGGCGGTGCCCCATGCGGAACGCCTGCGCATCACGGCGGCAGCGGCTCGCGTATGCGCCGCGACCACGGCCATCGAAGCCCGTAACCGACTGGACGACCTGCGCAGGCGCGTGGATCTGGCCCGGGCGGAGTCCCAGCGGCGGATGGCAGACGCCCAGGACGCCGCCGCGTTCCTCCAGGTCCTCAGCCACGTCCAGGACCAGGAGGCCGCTCCGCTGCGGGAAACCCTTCAGGCGGTCGTACGCGCCGAACAACCCCTGGAATCTGCCCTGCGCCAGGCGGCCGTGCACTGGGCGGAGACGGTACGCGACGTCGCGGAACAGCACCACGTACGGCAGGTACTCATCGAGTCGCTGCAGGAGATGGGCTATGAGGTCTCCGGGGACTTCTCCACCGTCACCGTCGAGCAGGGGGCGTTCGCCGTTTCCCATGCGTCCTGGTGTGAACACGAGGTCCGCATGGTCCTTGATGACGACAGTCGTGAGCTGCGTGCCGTGGTGGTCCGTACAGGCGGCACACGGAGTATGAACAGCGCACGCGCCGACGTCGAACGCGAGGAGCAGTGGTGCGGCAGCCTGGAACACCTGCAGAGCCAGCTGGCCGAGCAGGGCGTGGGTGTGGCCGTCCGTACTCTGACCGTCCCCGGGACACGGCCGACACCCATGACCAACACTCTCAAGACCAGCGACCACGACCAGCAGACCACCGACACCGGCCATGCAGAGCAGCAAGGACGATGACATGACGCGTATCGCGGTGAACCGACTGCACCATCCCGTCAGCGTGCTCGGCCATGGCGTCCGCGCCGGTGTGTGGGTCCAGGGCTGCACGCTGGCCTGCCCGGGATGCATGTCCCGCGACACGTGGGAGCCCGAGCCGGACTCCGAGGTGGAGGTGGGGGCGGTGCTCGACTGGGTGAGCCGGCTCCCCGGTCCGCTGGACGGCATCACCGTGTCCGGCGGTGAGCCCTTCCAGCAGAGCGGCCCGCTCACCGAACTCCTGGCGGGCCTGAAGGAACTCGCCGCCTCCAGCGCGGTTCGGTGCGATCTGCTGGTCTTCTCCGGCTACGCGTGGGCCGGACTGCGCGACGGCGCCCGCCACCAGGCGGCGCTGGCGCTGTGCGACGCGGTCGTAACGGGCCCTTACGTGGCCCGCCGCAACACGGGCAGTCCGCTGCGCGGCTCCGACAACCAGCAGGTCGTCACCCTGACTCCGCTGGGCCACGAGCGCTACGGCCCCGCTGCGCTCGCCCACTACGCACAACGCCGCATCCAGGCAACGACGAACGGCAGCGAACTGCGCATGATCGGGATCCCGCAATCCGGAGACCTGGCCCGATGGAAGGCCGCCGCCGAGGCCAAAGGCGTGGCATGGACGGGGACATCATGGAGCGCCTGACCTGCGCCCGATGCGGATCCGATGTGGGCGCTGACGAGGTGGCCTGCCCGGAATGCTCGGCCATGCTCACCACACAGGGCACGGTCCTCGTGGTCCCCGGCGGCGTGACCACCGGGATGCCGGTCCTGCCGCAGGGGAATCCCGGTCCCACCGCGGCACCGATGCCGGAGCACACTACCTGCCCGTACTGCCAAGCACCGGTCGCCCCGGGCGACCCGGTCTGCATGAAGTGCGTCAGGGAACTGCCTTCCACACGCTCGGATGCCGGCGATGCCTTGCGCACCACTTTGGAACCCCGCGCTTCAACACTGCACCTGAGCTTCACCACCGGAAGCGTCTCGGTACAGCCTGGACAGGAGGTCACTCTGGGACGGGACCCCCGTCACACGTCAGCGTCTCCCCGACTCGCAGCCTTCGACAACGTTTCCCGTACGCACGCAACCGTCGGCCTGACCCGGGAAGGTGCTGCTTGGCTTCGTGACGAAGGATCCGCCAACGGCACCTGGGCCGACGAAGAACCGGTGCCGGCAGGCGAGATACGCCCGCTCCACGACGGCAGCGTGATCCGACTGGCCTCCAACGTCAGGGCCGGGGTCCGGCTCTACGCAAGCGCCTCGCCCGCGCAAGCACACAGATCAGCGGGTGCGGACTCCCAGTGAGCCCTGGTGCCGAGGGCGCGGATGCCGGACAGGCCGCGGAACTCACATAGTGGTCGGGTCGGGGCATGGCACCTGGCACGAACGGGCGCGGGACGCCGCGCCGGTCCCCGCGCCCGTACGAGAGATGGCGACGATTGTTCACGTCTCCCATGGCTTTGCGGGCGATCCGTCAGCTGCTAGTCCGAACCGCCTCATCCGCCGCGCACCCTCCTCGTCACCTCCCCGCTCCCGGAACGCCGCCATGTCAAACAGGGTCTGGGCGTATCCGGCATCGATCGCCTGCCGGTGCAGACCTTCCGCTTCCTGCGGGTCCCCGGCCTCCCAACGCAATCGCGCCAGTTCTCCCAGGGCGTGGTGGTAACCGGCGTCGGCAGATCTCCGGTACAGCCTTTCCGCTCCCTGCAGGTCACCGGCCTCCTCCCGCAACCCGGCAAGGTCACCGAGGGAATCGGAACATCCGGCGTCGATGGCCTGCTGGTGCAGCCGCTCCGCTCCTTGAAGGTTGCCGGCCTCCTGGCGCGATCGCGCCAAGTCCCCTAGGGCCTGTCTGATGGGCCGGTGACGAACCGAGACGAGAACTCGTTGGCCACTGCCAACAGGCCTTGTATACGCACGGTTTGACTCGCCTCTGTCGTCGGGTTGAAGCGCGCACCACCCTGGCAGGGGTTCGCCGCATGCAGCAGGGGACGTTCAGCCGCGGGCCCCGGTCCCCGAGGTCGGGCTCGGGGTAGAGACGCGGAAGGCCCCGCACGGAACCGGCCGGGGGTCACGTGTGGGGCCGCGCTCACGGAGTGGGGGCGGTCAGACTGCGGTCAGGGTGTACGTACCCGTACCGTCCGGCCGGCCGCTGGAGTACTGGCGGATCAACTCCCCGTCCGCGTAACGGTCGTGGCCCATCATGGAGCCGGTGTACTTGTTCTGTAGACCGATCTTCGAGCTGCCGGGTACGTCGCGGTAGATGTAGAACCGCTGGAGGTCGTCCTCCCCGCAGGTGGCCGTCGTCAGGTAGGCCTGCTCCTGGTTGGCGATGTTCGCCGGGACGGTCGCGCATCCGCCGTTGCCCCAGTTCCACAGGGACGCTTCGATGACTCCGTTGTTCTCCGTGACGTTGCACAGGCGCCAGTTGTCCAGGTGGGCGCTGAAGAAGTTGGATTCGCGCAGGCGGATGCCGTCGTTGGCGAGGAGCGGTGCGCTCCAGTTCAGGGGCTTGCCGGGGACGTCGATCCTGTAGACGGCGGGTTGGCAGTCCAGGGCGGCCCGCGTGTTGGGGGCCGGGCTCCCGGTGGCCTTCACGCTCTTCTCAGCCTTGGCGGCTGCTTCGTGCCCGGCCTTGGCGGCCTCGGCCTTCGCCGAGGGGACCGGCCCAGCCGGGTGTTTCGCGATGGCGGCGGGCGAGCCGCAGTCGAGGAGGTCCTGTGCCTTGCGCATGATGCTGTTGGCGGGGACCTTGTCCTCGCAGCGCACCGCGCCTTCCTCGAGGGTGGTGAAGGTGGTGTAGCTGCCGGTGTCGGGGCCCTCGGTCCACTTCAACGCCCAGCTGCCGTCGCCCTGTTGGGTGCGGTTGCAGTTGAGGCTGCCGTAGGTGCCGGTGACCTTCTTGGTGCCCTCGTAGAGCCCGTAGTAGCCGGGCTGGTAGAAGTCCCAGGTGATGGACTTGTTGGTGCTGCTGGTGGTGGTGTAGTTGACCTGGACGTTCAGGCCGAGGCTCGCGCCGACGGTGCCGAGGGCCTCGACGGCGAAGCTGCCCTGAACGCTGCCGTTGACGCCCACGGAGACCGAAATGGTTTCCTGGACGTTGGTGGAGATGGTCTGGGTACCGGTTGAGCCCTGGGTGACGTACCAGCCCTTGAAGTGGGTGATGGCCGGGGACACTTCGGTGGACTTGATGACCGGGTGGCGGGTACCGAGATCGGCTGCGGTGCAGGTCTGGCCGGGCTGGATCGTCTGCCCGGAGGCGGCCGGGGTAGCGGCGGCCGGGGTGGCGGCCAGGCCCACGGCGGCCGTCGCGGTGGCTATGAGCGCTCCGAGCCCTCTGCCCAGGCGGTTTCTTGTGCGGCGCATCGTTGCTTCCCCCTGTGTGTGGTCTGTGAGGCGAGTGTGAGGGAAACTAGCGCCGCCGAGGGCGGCAGGTCCATACCACAACTGGCCAATTGCGATCAAGAACTGTCGCGTTCTCGGTTGGCATGAACGGGAGTTGCCAGGTTCCATACCTTCGGTGTGCCCGCCACGGGGCCACCGACGGAAGGGATCACCTTTTGAAACACCTCAGACGCGGCCTGTCGGCGATAGCCGCACTGGTCTTCACCGCATCCCTGTGCGCCGCAGGCACCGCCCCCGCTACCGCCGCTCCGCCCGCCAGCGCGGCCCCGCCCGGTCACGGAACGTGCGTGGCCACCGCCCCCGGTACCCCGCTCCAGCGCCAGGGCACGGCCTGGACGTGCGTGAGGACCACCGACACCGCCCCCGCAGGTGCCGCCGCCCCCACCTCCGCCGCCCTCGCACCAGCGGCCCGCGCCCAGGCCGCCGATCCCAAGCCGAATCCCGGGCTGGGGATGTGTACCGGGACCGATCCCCGCCAGTCCAGCCGCAAGGCCTACTGCGTACGCCACTGGGTCATCTATGAGGCCCTCGGCAAGGACGGGAGCGTAGCCGACCACGCCACGGTGTTCGTCGCGGCGGCGGCGTCCATGGACTCCCAGCCTCAGGCGGCGTGGTCGGAGGACATCATCACCGAGGTCGTCGAGATGACGGAGAAAATGCCCCCCGTCACGATGGCCCTGAGCTCGACCTGCAGTGGCCAGTGCACGTCCGGGTCGTCGGCCTGGGACGGCGCGGCCGTTCGCTTCCGCCGCCTCCACGAGGGCAAGGACGGCACCCTGAGCTACCGCTCGTCCGTGGGCAAGGGCTTCAACACGACGATCCTGCCGACCTACCGCGTGGAGGGGGCCATCCTCAACGGGTCGGGGCCGCCCACGCACATCCGCCCGGAGTGGAACGGCATCGAGGTTCGCTGTGACGATGACTCGGGCAGCTGGCCCGGCTGCATCGTCCCGGGCCACCTGGCCAACGTGACGTTCAGCAAGGCCCGGTACCGGGGGGCGGCCATCGCCTATGAGTGGGCGCAGAAGAACCTGACCGGCAAGTACGGCGACCACGACCACCCGCTGAACCGGTTCACCGACCCTCTCGACCCGAAGAACGACAAACGGCGTGACAAGACCTGTGGCATTGGCGGGCCGAACAAGTTCGTGGGGGGCGCCACCGGTGTCCCCAACGACTCCTGTGACGAGTACCCCTTCGCCGGGTCCTGGCAGGGCGGCAACGACGGGAACCAGTGCGTAGACATCACCCCGCGTGCGGTCGGCGGCGTGTGGGACATCGCGAACGTCACCGTCGACCGGGCCGCCCAGCCCACCCCGCCCTACAACGCGCCCTGCATCCGGGCCCATGTCGACAACAAGGACAACGGTGACGCGGGTCTGGAGTACGGGCGGGCGATACAGTCCGACCGCATCATCGACAGCGAAGCCTTCGAGGTAATCATCGCCCCGTGACCGGGGCGGTGCCGCAGGGCCGCCCTCTGCCTGGGGGCGGCCCAACCCCCTGGCCGTGGCGGCGATTAGGACGTGGTGACAGCCGGCGTGCGCTGCCTGCCATACGATCTGTTCCGCGCCTTGTGCATCGTTGGCCCCCTCACGGGACAGCGCGAGGTCCGTCCAGGCGTTGGCGTGGCTCGCCTCGATGGCCTGCCGGTACAGCCGTTCCGCGCCCTGCAGGTCACCGGCGTCCTGGCGTAGCCGCGCCAGAGCCGTCAGGGCATCAGCCTCCCCGGCGTCGATGGCCTGCTGGAAGAGCCGTTCTGCACCCTGCGGGTCACCGGCCTGCTCGAGCAATCGAGCCAGAGCAAGGCAGGCATGAGGGTGACCGGTCCTGGCCGCCCGCCCGCACAGGGCCGCGGCGATGCGGTCCCGCTCCGCCAGGATGTCTCCTGACCCCTCCATACCACCTGCGCCTCGTCGGGGCCCGCCACCTCCAGAGCGGCGGTCCTCTGGTCCGGACGCTCCAGCTCTGTGCGCTCGCGCTGCTGGTTCCCGTGGCCGGACAACCGGGCCACCCGGGATCGGAACCCGGTCGACCCGTCGGTGCCCGCGGCCTGCGGAACAGCAGTGCCTCCCACCGCAGCCAGTGCGGTTGGCGCCTCTTCCAGCATCGCTGCCCCCCGGTGACTTTGGTCGACCGTATCGCCGCCTCAGTGCGCGTGCCCGGTAGCGTTCCCTCCGGTGGAGGGACTCATGCGGCCATCACACCGAAGGCGACGGTGCGAGAACTGCCGCGGTGTTCTCGTCCCCAGACACGGAGTCCGGCCAGGCCAACGAGAGCGAGCAGCGCGAGCGGTACCTCTGACCGGCCTGTACGAGCGATGCCGTCAGCGCCGCCTTGTGCGCCTTGGACCATGGGAAGGCGCCACAGGATGGCCCAGCGGCGAGTGAACGACCAGTCATGGTACGGGGAGCATCAAAAGCGCCCGCCGATGGGGCTGGTGACCGATGGCATGGCCGGCTGAGGCAGTTCGGGCATCCGAGGAAGCTGCGGCGCGCGGGGTACTGCCTTTCCCGCTGTGGGCGCGATCCCCTGTGCATCCGCCTCGCCACTCCCATCCGCAGTATCCGGAACGTGTCATTTCGCCTGCCCGGCCAGTCTCGGCGTGAACCCGCCGCGCGGCTCGCGGATGCACCCCCACTGGGGCTCCCGAACAGGAGATCCCCGGTGTCGTCCAAACGCTTCGGAGGCTCACCGCTGACCGGCAGCCGGCCACTCCGAGCCGCCCCGACTGCTCATTTGGAACAGCGACCCAGGGGGACCGGGGTTACGGCGCCATGAGTCGGACGATCTCGCGCGGGCGCGATTCGCGCTCGTCGTAGGCGATGTCCAGCCCTGCCGCTTTGACCGCTGCGAACGATGTAGCGAATGCCTCCTCGGACTCCCATTGCACAATCGACACCACCGCCTCGCCGTCGGCGGACACCCAGCAGTCAGCTGAGAGGCATCCCGGTGTCCGCCCAAATTCCTCGGCGACTCGCTGGACGCGTAAGACGAACTGTTCGCGGTGCGAAGGATGCGGATAGTGGCTGGCTACCATGCCCATCTTCACGATGCTCTCCCTGCGTTCCCCGACGTTACGTCGGCTGGTGGAATGACTCGTGATCGATCCTCACATGAACGGGGGCGCCCCATGGTGGATGCGATGCGTTTCCAGGGGAAGTAGTAGCCGCGCACAGGTGCTGCCTCGGATGTGCAGGTGATCCAACGGGCCTGGTAGACGGTGCTCATGGCTCCGGCCTCGGAGACCTCAGGGAGCAATGCCGACGCCTTCGATGCGGCTCCAGCGCTTCTCCTGGGCGGCGGTCATGGCCGGCCAGTGGCGTCCGCCCGGCCGTGCATTGACCCGTGAGGCGTAGGAGTCCGGGTGGAAGTTCGGGTGATCTTTGTGTTCATAGTGTTCGCTCAGCCATGGCTTGGCGCGGGCTCGGGACCGGGGGCCCACCCAGGAACTCCAGTGCCGCACGCCGACGCCTCGCCGCCGCCGGTCAGGCCTCCGCTCGTTCGGGGTGGGTCAGGTTGGTCCCGGTGGCGGGGTCGAACACGTGGATCCGAGGGGTGTTGATCCACAGCTCCAAGGGCTCGCCCTCGGCAGCGCGGGTGGCGGGGCTGAGGCGGGCGACGATCTGGTGTCCCTGCATGCCGGTGTCCGCGCGGCCGGAGTCCGCGGCGAGCTCGGCGAGTTCGGCGGAGCCGGCGGGCCCGCCCTCCTCGGTGAAGTGGACGTAGACGTCGGAGCCGACCGACTCACGCACCTCTACGGTGGCGGTACACACCAGCCCGGCCCCCCGCTGCTCGGTCAGGGCGGCGTCCTCGAAGTCCTCGGGGCGGATGCCGACGATGAGGTCCCGGGAGACGTTCCCCTGTTCCAGCACGCGCCGCGCCCGGTCCTCGAGCGGGAGGTCACCGAGCGAGGTCCGCAGGACACCGTTCCCCAGGGTGGCACCGAGGAAATTCATGCCGGGGGAGCCGATGAAGCCGGCGACGAAGAGGTTGACCGGTGCGTCGTAGAGGTGCTGCGGCGTGCCGACCTGCTGGACGAGGCCGCCGCGCATCACCACGACACGGTCGCCCAGGGTCATGGCCTCGACCTGGTCGTGGGTGACGTAGACGGTGGTGGTGCCGAGGCGGCGCTGCAGGGCGGCGATCTGCGTGCGCATCTGGACCCGGAGCTTGGCGTCGAGGTTGGAGAGCGGCTCGTCCATCAGGAAGGCCTTGGGGTCGCGGACGATGGCGCGGCCCATCGCGACCCGCTGGCGCTGGCCGCCGGAGAGGTTGGCGGGTTTGCGGTCCAGATGCTGGGTGAGGTCGAGGATACGGGCGGCCTCCTCCACCTTGGCGTTGACGACGGCCTTGTCGGTCTTGGCGAGTCTGAGCGCGAAGCCCATGTTCTCGCGGACGTTCATGTGCGGGTAGAGGGCGTAGCTCTGGAACACCATGGCGATGTCGCGGTCCTTGGGGGCGCGGTCGTTGACGACCTGCCCGTCGATCCGCAGGGTGCCCTCGGTGATGTCCTCCAGGCCCGCGATCATGTTGAGGGTGGTGGACTTGCCGCAGCCGGAGGGGCCGACCAGGATGACGAACTCCCCTTCGGCGATGGTGAGGTTGAAGTCGTTCACGGCAAGGGCGCCGTCGGGGTAGCGCTTGGTGATGCCGTCGAGGACGATCTCGGCCACGGTCTGCCTTCCTGGTCCCGCCCGGGTGGGCCGGTTATCCCTTGACTGCGCCGGCGGTGAGGCCGGCGACGATGCGGCGTTGGAACAGCAACACGAAGATCACGATGGGTACGGTGATCACCACGGCCGCCGCGGCGATGGATCCGGCGGGCTGCTGGAACTGCGAACTACCGGTGAAGAAGGCGATCGCCGCCGGGACGGTGCGGGCGGCGGTGGTGGACGTCAGCGAGATCGCGAACAGGAAGTCGTTCCAGCAGAAGATGAAGACCAGGATCGCGGTGGTGAACACGCCGGGCGCGGCGAGCGGTGCGATCACCAGGCGGAACGCCTGGGCCGGGGTGGCGCCGTCCATCTTGGCGGCCTTCTCCAGGTCCCAGGGGATCTCCCGGAAGAACGCGGACAGCGTGTAGATCGCCAGCGGCAGGGAGAAGGTCATGTAGGGGATGATCAGTCCCGGCCAGGTGTCGAAGATCCCGAGCACCCGCTCGATGTTGAACAGCGGCGAGACCAGCGAGATCGGTGGGAACATCGCGATCAGCAGCGACATCCCGATCAGCAGCCGCTTGCCGGGGAATCGGAGCCGGGCGACCGCGTAGGCGGCCATCGTGCCGAGGACGACCGCGATCGTGGTGGCGATCAGGGCGATACCGATCGAGTTGATCAGCGCCCGAGTGAACTCCGAGGTCTGGAAGATGCCACGGTAGTTCGCCCAGGTCCATTTGCGCGGGATGAAGTTGCCGTCGCTGAGGGTGCTCGGGTCCTTGAACGAGAGCGCCACGATCCACCAGACCGGGAACAGCGCATACAGCACCACGATGAGGTTGACGACGCTCCAGCTGGTCAGGGTCTTCCCGCGGTGGGACATCATCGCCGCTCCGGTTCGCCGCCCGGCGCCGCGGCGCCGAAGATCTTGATGAAGATGAAGGCGAGCACCGCCACGCACAGGAAGATCAGCACCGAGATCGCCGATCCGATGCCGAGGTTGAGGGCGGTGAACAGGTTGTCGTAGCCGAGGATCGAGACCGATCCGGTGTCGTTCGAGCCGCCCGTCAGGACGTAGATGTTGTCGAAGATCCGGAACGCGTCCAGGGTGCGGAACAGCAGGGCGACCAGGATGGCCGGCTTCATCAGCGGCAGGATCACCAGCCGCAGCCGTTGCCAGAAGGTGGCACCGTCGACCATCGCGGCCCTGACCGTCTCACCCGGGACGAGCGCCAGGCCGGCGAGCAGCAGCAGCGCCATGAACGGCGTGGTCTTCCACACCTCGGCCAGGATGATCAGTCCGATGGCCTGCCACTGGTCGGTCAGCGGCGCGCTGCCCGCGGGCAGCAGCGCCGCGAGGTAGCCGGTCCCGGGGGTCCACGCGTACTGCCATGAGTACGCGGCGACGACGGTGACGATGCCGTACGGGATCAGGACGGCGGTACGGACGGTGCCCCGGCCGAAGACGGCCCGGTGCATCACCAGCGCCAGCGCCATGCCGAGGACCAGCTCGATCGCCACCGACACCACCGTGATGAGGGCGGTCACCCACAGGGCCTGCCACCAGAACGGCGAGGACAGCACAGCTCCGTAGTTGCCGAACCCGACCCACTTGGCCTGCGCGGGGAACCGCAGGTCGTAGCGCTGGAGCGAGAGGTAGACCGCGTAGGCGATCGGGTAGGCGGTGACGGCGACCATCACGATCACCGCCGGCGCGCAGAGCAGCAGGCCGAGCCGGCGCTCCTGGCGGGCGCCCTCGGACAGTTCGGCGCGGCCGTGCCCGGCGGCGGCCTTCGCGGATGTGCTCACGGAATCAACCCCTTGGAACCGAGGGCGTCCTCGATCTGGCCCCGGAGGTCGGAGACGGTGCTCTCGGGCTGGATCCCGGCCGGTGGCGAGAGGGTGTGCGCGAGGGCGATCGACACGTTCTGGTAGGCGGGGGTCCGCGGTCGCACGCTCGCCGTGTCCAGCGCGTTCAGCACGTCGGCGGCGAAGGGATAGCTCTTCGTCAGTTCGGCCGCCTGGTAGAGACTGCGCAGCGAGGGCGGCAGGCCGCCCTTGAGGGCGTTGGTGAGCTGGTTGTCGCGGTTGCGCAGGCACAGCGTGGCCTGGAACGCGAGATCGGGGTGCTTGCTGTAGGCGCCGACGGCGAGGTCGATGCCGCCGATGGTCACGGTGGCCGGCCGGCCGGCGGTCACGCCGGGGTAGGGGGCCCACCTGAAGTGTTGGAAGAGCTTCGGCTGGTTGGCCTTCATCGACGGGTAGACGAAGGGGTAGTTGAGTTCGAAGGCGGCCGTTCCGGACTCCATGGCGAGCCGGTTCTCGTCCTCCATCTGGTTGGACAGTGACGGGTCCGCGGCGGCGGACCGGGCGGTGGCGCGCATGATTCCGGCGGCGACGACGGCCGGCGCGCCGAGCGAGGGCGCCTGGGCGTCCGGGGTGAGGATCGACCCGCCCGCGCTGGTGACCAGGGTGTTGAACCAGACCGTCAGTCCCTCGTACTGGGCACCTTGGATCTCGACGTAGTGCGGCTTGCCCGCCTTCGCCAGAGCGTCGGCCTGGGCGAGCATCTCGGCCCAGCTCTTCGGAGGCACCGGCACCAGGTCGTCGCGGTACCACAGGAGCTGGGTGTTGGAGTTGTAGGGGACGGCGTACAGCCGGTCCTTCCAGGTCGCGGTCTGCACCGCGGCCTTCAGGGTGTCCGCGGTCGCCCGTGCCTTCAACGCTCCCGTCCACTCCCGGACCCAGCCCGCCTCGGCGAACTCCGCGGGCCAGGTAACGTCGAGGCCCATGATGTCGACCCCGGCGTCGTGAGCGGCCAATCGCCGCACCAACTGCTGCCGCTGCCCGTCCGCCGTCCGCGGCAGTTTGTTGTACCGGATCTGGTACTGACCCTTCGAGGCGTGGCTGCACCGCTCGGCCGCCTGTTGCAACGCGCCGGAATCGTCGGGGAAGTTGTACCAGTTCATCGTCACCGGACCGCCGCTACTGCTGCTTCCGCACCCCGCGAGAGCGGAGGCGAGCAGCGGAAGGGCGGCAATGGCGGCCGGCCACCGCGCGCGCAAGGTCCGGCGCCTACGCATCTCACACTCCTGCTGTGGGGAACCCTCCTGGGGTGCTCACGGTAGGGAGACGATCGGCATTCGGCCGGTGACACTTCCGAAGTTTCTGCCCGAACCGACCGGATGGCGCAGCGCCCGCGCCTTCGTGGCACCCGACTGCCGACCTCGGCAGGCAGGACGTTGCGCTTGACGACCCTGGACAGCGACCGCCGCGGCCTCACGATGGTCCGGTCATAGGGTGGCCCTGTGACGAAGATGGCGGAACAGACGGATACCGGCCGGCTCATCTATGGGTGCATGGGGCTGGGCGGCAGCTGGGGCGACGAGCCCTACACCGCGCAGGACATCGCGGTCGCGGAAGCCGCCGTGGAAGCGGCCCTGGACAGTGGCATCAACACGTTCGACCACGCGGACATCTACCGGAGCGGCAAGGCCGAAGCGGTGTTCGGCGGGGACTGCCTACCTACCGCAGGAGGGGATGGTCAGTTGGCGGGGGCGAGCACGATGCGTTGGCCGAAGGTGGTGGGGATGCTCCACGCCTGCTCGACCTGGGCGAGGGGGAGGGCGATGGGGTTGACGGCTAAGGTGCCGGAGGCGACCTCGGCGGCGAGGGAGGGCAGTTCGGCGAGGATTCCCGCGGTGGTGAGCGAGCCCTGGCCGCTCCCCATGATCTGCAGGTTCGCCGCGCGCAGTAGGTAGGAGGGCAGGGTGATGTCCGCTCCGGCCATGGAGCCGATCTGGATCCAGGCCAGTGGCTTGCTGCGCTCGGTGCGGGCGGTGAGCAACGCGGGCAGGGCATGTTCGGCGGCCGGACCCCATAGATAGTCGATGACGACGTCCGCGTCGCCGTCGGCCCGGCCGAGGCGGTCGGCGACCTGCTGAGGGTTGCCCAGCAGGGAGACGGTCTCGTCCGCGCCCAGGCCGCGCAGGAGAGCAAGGCGCTCAGGATCGCGGCCGGCGGCCACGACGTGGGTGGCGCCGAGGTGCTGGGCAATCTGGACGGCGAGCTGCCCGGCGTGGCCGGTCGCGCCCAGGACCAGGACGGTGGCACCGGGCTGGAGAGTGACGCGGCGGCGCAGTGCGACCCAGGACGACATGGCGGGGTTCATCGCGGCGGCCACCATGACCCCCAGCCACACCCCGGACCCGGCGGACGACCAGTGGTCCGGCAGGCCGCAGGACACCGTGGACGCTCTGGTCCAGCTGTCGTTCCTGGTGCAGGGTGCCCTCACGCGCATCGCGTCCGATCACGACCTCTCCCTCATTCAGGTCCGCCTCCTCGGCATCCTGCGCGACCGCCGATTTGGCATGCTCGAACTCGCCCGCCACCCTGGGCCTGGACAAGTCCTCCATGACCGGCCTGGTCACCCGCGCCGAGAAACGCGGTCTGGTCCAGCGCCTGCCCTCGCCCGACGACGGCCGCGCCGTCCTGGTCAGCCGCACCGCGCCCGGCCGGCAACTCACCGACCAGTGCACCGCCGAGATGGACCACCAACTCGCCGCGCTGACCGTGTCATTGACCGTCACCGAGCACACCCAGATCCGCACCCTGGCCGCAAAACTCCTGAACGCCGCCCCGAGCGGTGAGGCGGCTCAGTGAACGCCGACGCTCCATGGTCATCGAGGCGCGGAGGAGGAGGCCTGGGAGGTAGCTTCCGCGATTTCGACGGGTTTGGGGTCAGGCATTGTGCACCCGGGTCCGCTGAGTGGAACAGACGTCGACAGACCGCCCCTGGCGTTTGACGCTGTTACCTGTGGTCCGGCACCACCCGGGAAACGGGAGGCGGCCTGGCTGCTGGTGTTCCGCGGCACACGGCGGCGGAACGTGGTCCCGGGCTCGCCCGGGGACGGGGGAAATGACATGCGTAAGCGATTCCTGTTCGCGGTGCTGGCAGCCACGGCCGCCACCGGACTGGTGACGTCCGGTGCCGCCTCCGCCCGCACCGACACCGCCTCGGCCGGACCGCGTGTCGTCGATGTGACGTCGGTGGCGCAGATCCCGACGGCGCGGAGCGGCGTTGCCGACGCGGTGCAGCCTCACCTGGTCTTCCGGCTGACCATGACCAACAACAAGGGCGGCCAGTGCCTGGACGGGGACGCCACGCAGATCCCGGCGAACGGGGCCAGGGTGCAACTGTGGGCCTGCAACGGCCGGAGCAATCAGACCTGGCTCTGGACGCCCGCAGTCGGGCGGCCGACCGGCTTCTACACCATCCAGAACGCCGACCGTAACCAGTGCCTGGACGGGGACGTCACCCAGATCCCGGCCAACGGGGCCAGGGTGCAACTCTGGGCCTGCAACGGCTTCACCAACCAGATCTGGGCCTGGCACGGCTCCACGCTGACCAACGTCAACGGTGGTCAGTGTCTGGACGGGGACGCCACGCAGATCCCGGCGAACGGGGCCAGGGTGCAGCTGTGGGCCTGCAACGGCTTCACCAACCAGGCTTGGACAACTCACTAAGTCCGGCCGAGCCCGGCCTGACGCAACCGGATCCTGGGCCGCCGTCGGACGCGGAGCCGTCCGCCTCGCCCAGGGCCCGCTGGCATCGCCGTGTCAGTGATCGCCCAGGCTCATCGACGGTCCTGGCACGCGGGCCACAAAGCGAGCAGCATCAACGCGGCGGTCAGGGCGAACGCCGCCGGGTACCCGGTGTGTGCGGCGATCGCGCCGTAGCCGACGGCGCCGACTCCCATCCCGGCGTCGTAGGCGAAGTTCCACAGCGCGCTCACGGTGCCGTAGCCGGACTCGGGCACCCGTGCGTACATCAACGTGAGCGTGGCGTTCTGCGCGATGCCGAACCCGATACCGAACAGCGTCACTCCGGCCAGCACCGCCACCGCGCTGCCGGTCAGCGCAGTGACGAGCAGTCCGACCGCCGAGAGGAGCAGACCTGGCAGGACCAGCCCGGCGGCCCCGCGACGGTCCCCGATCCGTCCGGCGAACCACCGCGCCACCGTGGCTGCGGCCGGCTGGATGAACAGCACCGCAGTGACCAGTCCGGACATCGACGTCGGTACGGCCAGCGGCAGGAAGGTGACGATGATGCCGGCCCCCAGCGCGGTCGTCGCGAACACGACGGCGGGCCGTGCCAGGGCGCTTGTGCGCAGGCCCGCGACCACTCCGACCGCATGGTCGGCAGAGGGCTGTCGTCCTGGCACCCCCGGCACCACCACGGCGGAGGCGAGCGCCACCAGTCCGCCGGCCACGCAGACCGGGGTGAAACCGACGCTGTCGGCCAGCCAGACACCCAGCGGCAGGGCCACCAGTGATGGCACCCCCGACACGATCCCGGCCAGCGCCAGCCCTTCGCCGCGGCGCTCGGCCGGGATCAGGGCCGCGGTCAGCGCGCCACCTGCGACCACCGTCAGCGCGAAGCCCAGCCCGCGCACGAAGCAGACCGCCACGATCCAGCCGAAGCTGTCGGAGGCGGTCAATACCAGCGCAGGCGCGCCCAGCAGCACCAGCCCCAGCATCAATGCCACCCGGTAGCCGAACCGCGCGACGAGACGCGGAGTGGCTAGTTCACCGCAGACGGTGGCCAGCATCAGCGCCCCGGTAGCGAGGCCCGCGTCGCCGCCGGACGCCTGGGCGTAGAGCGGGACGACGGACAGCAGCAGGAAGAAGCTCGCCGACGCACCGATCATGGTCACGAAGCGCAGCAGCAGCGGCCGGGTCACCAGCGGTGGCCGGGCGGCGGGGGTCCGTACGGGTGTGGTGGTGGTCATGCCGTCAACGCTAGGATCCCACCGGATCGCCGGTAAGCTCCATTTCCATGCCGCTGGAGTGGTCCGGTTTGTCGCCGGAACTGTTGCTCATCGTCGACCGGGAAAGCGCTGAGGGCCTGCGCTCCCAACTGGAGCGTCAGATCAGGGACGCCATTCGCACCGGGCGCCTGAGCGTCGGTGAGCGCCTGCCGTCCTCCCGGGAGCTCTCTGCCCGGTTGGGCCTGTCCCGCGGCCTGGTCCAGGACTGCTATGCCCAGCTCCAGGCCGAGGGCTACCTCGTGACCCGCGTCGGCGCGGCCACCACCGTCGCGGCCGGCGCCTGCCCAACGCCCGTCCCCAGGCCGCCGCAGCCCGCTGCACCCCGGTTGCTCGCCGACTTCCGCTCCGGCGTTCCGGACCTGTCGTCCTTCCCCCTGAGCGACTGGCTGTGGGCGGTGCGCGAGGCGGGCCGTGCGATGCCCACCGACGCCCTGGACTACGGTGACCCGCGCGGCCCCTCACAGCCGCGCGAGGTGCTGGCCGGATATCTGCGTCGGGTCCGCGCCGCGGCTGCGGAACCTGAGCACATGGTGATCTGCTCCGGCTACGCCCAAGGGTTCGCCCTCGCCCTGCGCACCCTGGCCGCCACCGGCCTGCACACCCTGGCCTACGAGGACCCGGGCTCGCCCGCGCTGACCTCCGCCGCCGCGTCGCACGCGGGCCTGACCTCCGTGCCCGTACCCGTCGACGAGTACGGCATCGATGTCCGGGCGCTCGAAGCGACCGGCGCCCGCGCGGTACTGGTCACACCCGCTCACCAGTGGCCGACCGGCGTCGTCATGGCCGCCGAGCGGCGCCTGGCCCTGATCGACTGGGCCGAACGGCACAACGCCTTCGTCATCGAGGACGACTACGACGCCGAATTCCGCTACGACCGCGAGCCGGTGGGCGCGCTCCAGGGCCTGGCCGCGGACCGGGTCATCTCCATCGGCACCGTCAGCAAGTCCCTCGCGCCCGCCATGCGCATCGGCTGGGTGCTGTGCCCGCCCGCGCTGACCGCAGGCATCGCGGCGAACAAGCAGCTCGCCGACCGGGGTTCCCCCGCCCTGGACCAATTCGCCCTGGCCCGACTCGTGGAGTCCGGGCGCTACGACCGGCACCTGCGCCGCATGCGGGGCACGTACGCGGCCCGCCGTGCGGCGCTGGTGACCGCGCTCGCCGAGCACGCGCCCGGCGCACAACTGACCGGACTCGCAGCCGGCTTCCACGCCGTCCTCCACCTCGGTACCGGCGGCGATGAGGAGATCCTCATCGCCGCGGCCCGGACCCGCCGGGTGGGCCTGTACGGCATGAGCGCCCACCATGCCTCACCGACGACTTCGCCACCCCGACTCGTCCTGGGCTTCGGCAACGTCAACGAGCGGGCCATCACGGAAGGGATCGCCGCCGTCGGCGACCTGCTGCCCTGACCACTGGCGGGGACTGGAAGCGGGGCGTCAGCCACCGCGCCAGTCCCCGACCCTACTGAAGTACGGCACCTGAAAGCCGACTGCGGTCCGTGAGGAGTTGACCGCCCGCCTGGACCGTCATGGCCCGGACCAGGACCGGGGCGGCCACGTACCTGTCCTTGGTGGCCGCCCCCAGCGGTCACCAGGGCGGATCAGTAGCAGTTGCGGATCGAATAGACCGGAGACCAGTCGTAGCCGGCGGGAGTGGCGCTGATGGGAGCGCTCGCCAGCAGGTTGCCGCTCTGGCCGTAGAACGTTGCGGTGGCACGGCTACCGGTCTGCTGGTTCCAGTAGGACCCGTGGCCGTCCCAGCTCGACACCGAGTAGGTGGCGCACGGGTCGAAACGGAACACCTCCCAGCTTCCTGTCGAGTAGTCCCACACCGCGGTGCAGAAGTTTCCGCTCGAGCACGGGACGCCGGTGGTGCCTGCCGGATAGTGCTGGGACGGAGCGTACGGCGACACCGACGGCGAGGCTGCCGCCACGGCCCGCGGGCCCGCGTCGAGAGGGGCGGCGGGCATGACCATGGTCCGACCGCTGCCGGAGGTCTCCGGGACCTGGGCGACGGCCGTGGTGGTGAGGCCTGTGATCAGCAGGACCGCCGTGGCGGCCGCACCGAGAAGCGAACGTATACGCATGTGATGGAACTCCTCTTGTGTATCGCTGTGTTGCCCTCAGGAGCAGCTTGGGGCGGCCGGTGGGTGGAGCGGGTGTCGCTTTGGCTCCAGTCAAAGCGTCGGCCCTGCGGAGCGCGCGGACGGAGCCCTGCCCGCGCGACAGTTGATGCCGCAATCGACCGCGTGACGTTCTCTGTGGTCGGCCTTGTCGAACTTCGGTGACCGGCCACCCTTGGGGCCAGGTCGCAGCCGCTACGGACCCGATCCAGGGGGAGTGGTGCAGCATTGCGTGGTTCGCCGAGCCGAGCTGGAGGCCCGGATGATCGTGACCTCTTCGGGGTGAGCCGCGCTGGGGATCAAGCGGCGGCGGGCGGCTGGGGCCACGCCGCGCGCGGAAGATCACGGGCAGAAGCTGAGCGCTTGCGGTCAGGTCCGCGGTCAGAAGGTGCGTGCCTGCCGGTGGGTTTGCGGCCTGTTACCCGTGTGACGGGCAGGTCCCGGGGCGGGTTGTTCGCGTCATGTCGGGAAAGGAGCCTGCGGCCCGTGCCGCACATACGTTTCACTGAAGTCCTGAGCTCGATCTGTCCCGCGGCCCGGAGTGGGGGATGACCATGACGGACGCCGCCCAGCGACGGCTGTACGAGGTCTTCGGGCAGGTGGCGCGCCCGGAGCGGATCGAGGTCTGCCCGCACTGTTCCGACGCGGACCTGGGCTGTTCCCTGCTGAAAGAACCCGTCTCCGCCATCGCGGCGGCCGACCTGGCCGGCTACGCAGCCAAGGCCATCACCACCTGGGGCGGGGCCGGAGACCTGCGCTATCTGCTGCCCCGGATGCTGGAGTGCGTGGTTGCCGGCGCCGCGGATTTCCCCGACCCCGAGATCGTCCTCGGCAAGCTCGCGCTGGCCGACTGGCACCACTGGCCTGCCGAGGAAGCCCGGGCGATCGATGACTTCCTCCACGCGTGGTGGGAGACGACCCTCGAGCAGTACCCGGCCCCTCAGCCCGTCGGCACTGTTCTGTGCAGCATTGCGGCAGCCGGAATCGATCTGGATCCCTACCTCCGGGCGTGGAGCCCACTGGACGGCGATGACTCCATCAGGCATCTGTACGACTTCCTGGCCACCGATGTCGACTGGTCACCGGATCCGCAGCTGACCAACGCCTTCTGGAACGGCGAAAGTGTGGCCTACCGTCAGGTGCTCACATGGATCGGCGGCGGCCCGGCCACGCGCGCGGTGGAGGCGGCTTTCGAGCGGGCGACCAGCGAACCCGTTCTGGAGCTGCTGGACACCATTCACGACTGGATTTCTCCCCTCGAACGCGATCGGCCCGCCGTCCCAGGGACACTCTCCGAACGAGAGACGATGGAATACTTGGCGCGGACTGGCGCCAAGTCGCGATGGGCACACAACAAGCGCTTGGCCAAGGCACGATCCGACGCGTGTGATCGCGGCAAGGAGCCCTTCGACCTCGCGGTGCTGGAGACGCTGTGCGACACCTCCCGGGAGGGCCGGATGGATGCGGTCGACGTACGTCACGAGAGGTTCGAATGGAAGTACTACACCCAATTTCCCGACGTCATGACCCTGCGGGACTTCGCCCGCAAGGTGGACGAGCTCAACAGATGGTCCTGACGCGCCGATGACCGACTGGGAGCAGCACCGGCTGGAGCTGTTGCGGGCGTTCAAGAACGGCCCGCAGGACATCGAGGCGAACCGTGCCGGCCGACTCGGCAGCGGACAGGGCCGCCGGATGCGCCGCGGGATCGTCCTGAACCTGATGCTCAGCGTCGTGCTCGTCGCGACGTTCGTGGCCATCGTCTATTTCGCCGCGTCGCGTCCGCTGCGGGCGATTCAGTGGATCCTCATCGTGCTGATCATCGCCGCCGGTCTCGCGCTGGGCGTCGTCGCCGCACGGAACCTGCTCAGGGCCGTGCGCTCCGGCGTCGTGGAATGCCTTGAGGGGCCGGTACGCGTCGCGACACGGGGCCGCTCCGGTTGGTGGATCACTGTGCAGGAGCGGTCGTTCCACATTCCGGTCGCCTTCTGGCATGTCGGCGCGGGCGTCACCTACCGCGTGTATGTCGCTGCCGGGGCCCAGCTCATCGTGGCGATGGAACCGGCGGAAGAATCCGTGGCCGGCACCGCTGTGGGCACTGCGGCGGAGCCGGATGAGGGGGAGGACCTGGTGGCGGTCGACTGCCAGACACTGCGCGCCTGGGCGCAGGGACTGTGCATGGTGGCGGCCGTGGACAGCGCGACGGTGCTGACCGCGATCGGGCTCCATGGCGAGCTGGTCGAGACGATCGGAGAGCCCGCGCTGGAGCCCGCACCGGCGGGCACGTCGCGCGTCACGGCGGGCGACTGGTACGACGGGCTGTTCGCCGTGAGGATCACGCCCGCCGCGCCCACGGTGTCCCGTCGCGATTTGGACGCCGAATTCGGCACCGGATCCGAGCTGGTGCGCATCCACTGGGACAGCGCCTACCACGTCATCTATTGGGTGACCGTGGCGGGCGCTCCGTTCAGGTGTGACATCACAGCGTCCTTCACGGGACCGCCGATTCCCGCGAATCCCGCCGTCGAGATCGCACTGCGCCGCCAACGCGTCCAACTGATCGCGTCCGAATGAGACCGGCGTGTTGGCCTGGCAGTTGGATGGTGGGTCGGCCGGGTCCGCGGCGTGTCTGTTGATCTTGTGCCTGATGACTTGTGGGGGCGGACAGCTCCGCCGCTACGTGCTCGTTCGCCGCGGCGGGGAGCCGGAACTCCGTGGTGCCCACGGCAGCTACTGCGCCTACTGCGTGTATCCCGACACCTGGCCGCCGCCGGCAGTGGCCAGGCTGGGTGCCCGCGCGGATCCCCGCGAACGGCCCGGTCCCTACCGTGAGACGCATCGCAGCTCCCAGTGAGGGCTGTACGCAGGACACAGGAGGGGACATGCGAAAGCAGAGAGCGGCCGGTCTTGTTCTGGCCGGCCTGATCGCAACCGCGGCCGGAATGGCTCCGGGGGGAGCCGCCCAGGCGGCCGGTGCGGTCAAGAGCGACGCCAGGACCCCTGGGCCGAGCAGTATCGGGGCGGCGTTCGCGCTCAAGAACAAGGTCACTGACAACTGCCTGGACGCGAGGCAGTCGAAGGAGCCCGGTTCGGTGTACCAGTGGGACTGCGACTCACACGATCCCAACCAGAACTGGCTCATGGAACAGGTGACTTCGGCGCCGGGCTGGTTCTCGCTGCGCAACCTCAACAGCAATCTATGTCTGGATCTGTATGCCGGCAACGATGACGAGGTGGTGAACGGGACGACGATCCAGCAGTATTTCTGCTACCCCGACTCCATCGGCTCCGAGCGGTGGCAGGTCATCGTCTCGCCCAACGAACCTCGCGCTGTGATCGTGGCCAATCAGGTGAAGGGCAAGTGCCTCGACACCCGCGGCAAGGGCGGGAACCGGACACAGATCGTCGTGTGGGACTGCAACGGCTCCAAGAGCCAGAAATGGACCCAGGAGTAGGACCGCAGGGCGCTGACCTCGGCCTTTTCTGACGGCCCGCCGGCCTGCCCGGCGGGCCGCTCGGCCTTGTGCGCCGGCGTAGCGGCGAGGCGGTCGACAACCTGTTCGGAGCGGCACGGGGTCGGGGTACGATTCGCCCATGCCACGCCAAGCGGGCAATCTGGGGGCGCCTCCCGGCGGCGGAGGCGGGCAGGAGATCCGGTTCTGTCGCGCGCCGGACGGGGTCCGGCTCGCCTATGCGATTCACGGGCAGGGCCCGCCGCTGGTCATCGACTCGTGCTGGCTGAGCCACTTACAGTTCGACTGGCAGAGCCCCGTCTGGCGCCACTTCCTCAAGGACCTCGGCGCGCTCTTCACCGTCATCCGGTTCGACGAACGCGGTTACGGTCTGTCCGACTGGGAGATCGAGGACTATTCGCTCGAGGCACGCGTCGCCGACCTGGAGGCCGTGGTCGAGGCGGCCGGCCTCGACCGCTTCGCCCTGGTCGGGATGTCGCAGGGTGGCCCCGTCGCGATCACGTACACCGCCGGGCGTCCCGATCGGGTGACCCGGTTGATCCTGGCCGGTACGTGGGCGTCCGCCGCGCGGACACCGGAGGACGTGGAGCTTCTCGAGACGCTCGTGAGCATGATCCGAGTGGGCTGGGCCAGGCCGGATTCCCTGTTCCGCCGGGTGTTCACCAACATGCTGATCCCCGGGGCGTCCGAGGAGCAGATGCGCTGGGTCGACGCGCTGCAGCGAATGTCCACCTCGACGGAGAACGCGGCCGCACTGTGCGCGGAGCGTCAGAAGGTCGACGTCAACGATCTGCTTCCCGCGGTCGCTGTACCCACGCTGGTTCTTCATTCGCGCGACGACGCGATGGCCGGCTTCGACGAGGCCCGGATCATCGCGTCGTCGATTCCTGGCGCAAGGTTGGTACCGCTGGAGAGCCGCAATCATATTCTGCTGGCTGACGAGCCGGCCTGGCACGTCTTCTTACAGGAGGTAGCCGCCTTCGCCGAGCCCGATCGAGAGGCTGTGCCGGCCACGGTGTCTCCGGCTCCGCTGCCCGATCTGACCGAGCGCGAGTTCGAGGTCCTCCGGCTGGCAGCGGCAGGGCTGGACAACTCCGGGATCGCCGGGTCCCTGGCGCTGAGCGTCCGTACCGTCGAACGGCACCTGTCCAACGCCTATCTCAAACTCGGCGTCAGCGGCAGGGCGGGGCGGACGGCTGCCGTCGCGGATCTGGTTCGCCGCGGCCTGGCGTGAACGCTGCAGCACGGGCAGGGCATTCGCGGGAGCTGTCCTACGTGCATACCGGCCCCCCGCCGGTGCGGGCACGGACGACGGTGCGTGCCAGCTCGGATGCCCACTGAACGGCCCAGCTCCTACCGTGCGAAGCAGAAAGCTGCCAGCTACGGGCCAGAGGGAAGGTGGATCATGTCAATGCATGTGATCGAAGCCAGCAAGGAGCGCTTTCGGGCAGAGCCGAGCGCGGCGCAGTCAACTCCGGCTGTGACGGCGTCGCTGGCCAACGGGCATGCACGCCTCTCAGCGGGGCCCTTCAACTGGGACGCCGATCTGCCACCCGCGGTCGGCGGAAGAAACCTCTCACCCAGTCCCACCGCCTACCTTCTTGGCGCGCTCGCAGGGTGCGCCGTGGTCTTCGTACACGACACGCTCGCGCCCGAGCTCGGTCTTCAGCTCGACGAGGTGAGCGCCGTTGCCCGTTGTAGCGTGGATGCGCGAGGACTGCTGGGGATGGCTGGTGCCCTCCCGGATCTGGGTGACGTCACGATCGAGATCCATGTTGTCTCACCCGAGCCTGCGGACAGGTTGCAGGGGCTCTTCGAGATCTGGCAGGAGCGCTGCCCGGTCTATCTGGCGCTCGTCAAACCAGTACCGGTACAGGCAACGTTCAGCACGGCGACGAGTGGCTGACGCCCCGTTAGTTCACCTGAGTTCTGATGAGGTTGCCTGGGCGTTGGCGAGCGGATGGCGGGATACGGAGATCCCGTACGGTTCGCACGGCATCGCCGTCGTCACCGGCCTCAACCGCGAGGGCGGGGCATCGCAGGACCGGGACGCTGTGCGGATCGCGCTGCCGCTGCTGATCCATTTCACGATCATGTGGTTCGAGACCTTCGCCCACTGACGTTCAACTCGTACGCCGTCCCTTTCAGCAGACCGATCCCCGGTGTGCCCGGCGGACTGCCGACCGATGCGCGCGGCACGGTGAAGATCTCCCACTACTCGGCGCAGCGGGACATCACCTACACCGCGGAAGGCGCGGTCGACTGCCTGGTGACCGCGCCCGGCAGCGCGAGCCTGACGGCGGTTATCACCAAGGTGAGTGCCGGAGGTCCGGACTGGGTGGGGAGGCGGTTGGGGTTGAGCGTTTATGACGGCGGCGTGGACAAGCCCGGGAAGGCATCGCGGGACCGGGTGGGTTTCTCCTGGGACGATGGGGTGAACTGGACCACTGGCGCTGTCGAGCACATGGATTCAGTGGGGTCCTGCATGGCACCTGCCGCCTTCGCCCCCGTCACGAAGGGTGGGGTCCGAGTCCGGCACGCGGATCTGCCGCTCTGGCCGGTGGGCTGAACCACGTGAACTGCCGCAGGTGCGGCCCGCCTGGCGGGTACCGGGGGTTCGGGCCCGCCGCAGGGTCGGTGAGGGGCCGGTGCTGGGTTGATGGGCCCGACCGCGGGCGCGATCGGTGGGTAGGTTGAGACGCGATGTCGTGGATTTGAGAGTGGGTGCGTTTGATGCCGATGCCGCTGAAGCCGGACGATGTGTTCAGTCGCGCGTTTGAGGACGCGGGCGCGTACTACGCCGCTGCGGCGCTTGAGCAGCAGGCGACCTATACGCGGTATCAGCCCCCCGGCGGGGCATGGTCGCTGAGCTACGACACGAGCATGCTGCGGATCGGCGAGGTGACCGTGCACCAGTCGCCGCTGGGCTCCTTGGGCCATGACGGCAGTTGGCTGTGGGCGTGGGGCAACGAGCGCACGCATCCGCCGGGGGCGTCACGGCTGGGCCTGGCTGTGTGGTTGCGGGATTTCGGGGAGCGCAACGGCATCTACGAGTTCGTCGAACCGCGGCTCGAGCTGGCCGCGTTTGCGGACCCGTTGGCGGCGGCGGAGCGGCTGGCGACAGTCGCCCTCGGTGCGTTGCGCACGCGCGGATTCGCGAGTTGCCTGTTGGACAACGGCGCGCGGGCGTTCGTGGTCGTGGACGACGCGGATGTGCCCGAAGCCGGGTTCGACCGGCGGGTGGTGACCGGGATGTTCGATGCGGCCGTTCGGCAGTTTCCGTATGACCCGCGGCAGACTGTGACCGGGTATCTCGCACGGCACGGTTTCACGGTCCGTGAGGCCGTGGCGGACGGGTCCTTGCATGCGGAGGGGCAGGACGGAATGACCGTGGCTGTGCGGTTCACCGAGGAGGGGTTGTTGGCGGCGGTCTCGGTGGGGAGGCTGCCGGCGGGCTGAAGGGTGTGTGGTTGTCAGCGACGCACCACGACGCGCCGTGCGTCAGGACGCGTACACCCGCTGGTCCCTGATCAGCGACGCTCCAGTTGAATCAGCGCAGCGGCCGATGGTTGAGGGGGCTCATACTGTTGCCATGAGCGACAGCCTTCCGGACGACTGGTCTCCAGCAGACAACCCGTACGCGATCGTGGCGTCGGAGGCGGGCTGGCTGAAGGCCACTGTCGTCCTGACTGTCCAGCGCATGCACAGCGATGACCAGCCGACCGGCTGGTTCAGCTCTCGCCAGATCGACGCACGCACGCTGATCGTCGCGCTGCGCCAGTTGCTCGGGGTGGCGGAGCTCGAACAGATCGCCCTGAAGGGTCTCGGAATGAGTCCGGACGTCGTCGATGCCCTTGAACAGGCCCAACAGCGTTATGAGGCCGCCTTGTCCGACATCAGGCACGTCCGTGACAGGCTGACCCCCTTCGAGGACTGGGCACACCGTAAGGGCGGCGGAGCACAGGCCGCAGCCCGCAAGGTCGGCGCGCCGCGTGACGTGGCCCGCGACCTCTGGAGCTTTCGGTACGAAGCAGCAACCGACACCGTCACGACGGGGCCGTTCACCGTCCCGGTCAGCGCGGCGATACCGGCCGCCACCGAACTCTGCGTCGCGATCCACACCGCGGCACGCGCAGTCGACGTGAAGAGCGCGGCGGAGGTCCTCAGCCGGACGATCCGGGCGATCACCGGCGCGGGGATCCCCTGCGATGGTCCGAAGGGACCGGTCGTGGTCTCCCCGGACGACGACACACGGACCTACGTGTTCTTCAACCTCAGCACCATCCCGGAGATCGAGCGCGCGGAACTCGCGGCGCGGGTGCTCGCAGCGCTCGCAGGTGCCGGCCTGCAGCTCAGGCCACGGGGCTTCCCGCAGGCCCGCGACGCACAGGAGCACCTCGTCGTCGGCGAGGCCCTGCTGGTGGGGTGGGCCTGATCTGGTACTCAGCGAAGCCGGGCCAGGCTGGACCGTGCGGCAGGGAAGCCGGGTAGCCCTGTGGGACGCCGTCGAGCACAAGCTCACCGCAGCCCCTGCTCCCCGCTTGCACGGGGAGGACCTGGTCATCTCCGTGACCACTATGGGACGAGCAGCGTTCGCGGGATCCGGACCCATGGCCCAGGATCGATATGGCACCACAGTCAGATGATGTTCCGGCACCTCACCACATCGTGGAATCCGCGGAGGCGAAGCATGGGCACGGTCACGACACCTGACGGCATCGAGATCTTCTTCAAGGACTGGGGTACCGGGCAGCCCATCGTCTTCAGTCACGGTTGGCCGTTGTCAGCGGACGACTGGGACGCTCAGATGCTGTTCTTCCTGGGGCGAGGCTATCGGGTCATCGCCCATGACCGCCGTGGGCACGGACGCTCCACCCAGAGCGGTGACGGCCACGACATGGACCACTACGCCGACGACCTCGCCGCCGTGACCGCGCACCTCGATCTGCATGACGCTGTGCATGTCGGGCACTCCACCGGCGGGGGTGAGGTCGCGCACTACATCGCCCGGCACGGCGAGAGCCGGGTCGCCAAGGCGGTGCTGATCAGCGCGGTGCCCCCGCTGATGGTGCGGACCGACGCCAATCCCGGCGGACTGCCCAAGAGCGTCTTCGACGACCTGCAGGCTCAGCTGGCCGCCAACCGTTCGGAGTTCTACCGGGCGCTGCCGTCGGGGCCCTTCTACGGCTTCAACCGGCCCGGTGCGGAGCCCTCGGAGGCGATCATCGCGAATTGGTGGCGCCAGGGAATGATGGGTGGCGCGAAGGCACATTACGACGGCATCGTCGCCTTCTCCCAGACCGACTTCACCGAGGACCTGAAGAAGATCACGGTTCCGGTCCTCGTGATGCACGGCGATGACGACCAGATCGTCCCTTACGCCGACTCCGGGCCACTGTCCGCGAAGCTCGTGCAGAACGGCACCCTGAAGACGTACCCCGGATTCCCCCACGGAATGCCCACCACCCAGGCCGAGACCATCAACGCCGACCTGCTGGCCTTCCTGCAGTCCTGACCGCCGTGGCGCGGG
>NZ_JAPVLS010000013.1:23548-53768 GCF_027158125.1 Streptomyces sp. H39-C1 | reverse complement strand
CGGGGCACACCCCCAGCGGCACGATCGGATGAGTGGGAGTTGCTGCCGGCTTGTCTGCGGTGATGCTCGGCCGCGGAACGTGGTGCCAAGCCGCTGTTCTCCCGGTCGATGGGCCGTTTGGCTCAGGCGGGAGGCGGTGGAGTGCGGGGAGCTTTGAGGGCGAAGTGGTTCAGCACGGTGGAGGCGACCATGAGGATCAGTGAGAAGGCCAGAACAGCCATCACCGGGATGTTCACCCCCAGGCCGAAGTGCAGGGGGTAGATGCTCAGCATGGCGGCTCCGAGGAGCTGTGCCCATCCCCAGGGTTTCGGCCGCAGGACCCGGTGCCGCGCCCAGGGGACCCATATACGGCCGGTGGTGAGAGCGGCGATGCCGCAGCCGCATTCCAGGAGCGTCACCACGCCGAGCAGAACCCAAAGAGCCACGCGCATACCGGTCCTTCCCCGACCCTGAACCGACGTGCACGTCGGGGCATGATCATGCCAGGTTCCCGGGCGCCGAGGGTGGCCGGCCCTGCGGTCGGAGATGGCGCGCTGCCGGGGTGGATGATGTGTGTCGTGACGTCAGGGATGGTTCGCCCGCGGTGGCGGGTTGCGATGCGTAGTGGTGGGTTCTTCCTCGTGGGCGGTGCTCTGGGCATGCTGGCGTATGGGTTGGTCGCGCACCGGCCTGTCGGGGCACTGTCCTGGGGCGGGTTGTTGTTCGGGGTGGTGGTGGCAGCGACTGTCGCCGCACTGTTTCCCGGCCGTGGCCGTGCCCGGCGCTGAGCCAGGTGCCCAGGTGGGCGCGCCGCCGGGTTGGTGCTGGGTGTGGGGGAGCACGTCCGAAGGTGTGGCTGGGTGCCGGGTCGATGGTCAGGATCTATGCGACACCAAAGGTATTAATAGTAACAGTTGGTGACATTATGCTTTCTTCTCTCTAGTCTCTCGTCCGGCATCGAGTGAAGGGACTTGAGCATGAGACAACGGCTATCGGCGATCACCGCGGCCGGTGTGGCCGCGGTGATCGCGCTGGGCTGTGCCACCGCCACCGCCACCGCCACCACCGCGAGCACGAACCCGGATGGCGGCAAGGCAGCGAAGGGCCTGTGTGCCCCGGGCGTACCGATCGGCCCGGAGGGCGAGAAGTTCTACGATCCGCCGTCGCCGCTGCCCAAGGGCAACCACGGCGACCTGATCTGGGCCCGCCGCGTCGATGCCCCCAAGGGTGCGAGCGCCTGCCGGATCCTGTACCGCTCGACCCTCCAGACCGGTAAGCCCGTGGCCGTCTCGGGCATCGTGGCCTGGCCCGATGCCCCCGCGTCGCGCGCCGGCCGCAACGTCGTGGCCTGGGCCCACGGGACCGTGGGCGGACCGCGGCAGTGCGCGCCGTCCGCGGTGCCGAACCCGGCCACCGACCTGGTGGGCTACTACACCTACGACAGCCCCTGGGGCATCGACGTCGGCGTGCCGGCCCTGACGCAGTTCCTGCGCTCCGGTGACGTCGTGGTCGGCACCGACTACCAGGGCCTGGGTACCCCCGGCGTGCACCAGTACACCGTCGCCGTCACCGAGACGAACAACGTCCTGGACTCCGTCCGGGCGGCCCGCCAGATCACCGCCACCCACGCGAACCGCAAGGCGGCCGTCCTGGGCTGGTCGCAGGGCGGCGGCGCGGCGGCGTTCATCGCCCAGAACTACCGCGCGTACACCCCCGAGACCCAGATGGTCGGCATCGCGGCCCTGGCACCCGCGGCCAACCTGGGACCTGACTTCCGCGGCCTGGTGCTCCCCGGCCCGACCGACGCCACCTCCGCCTCCCACAACGCGGCTCTGCGCACCAACGTCTACCGGGGCTTCCTGGCGGCTTACCCCGAGCTGAATGCCACGGACGTGCTGAAGCCGGCCGGTCTGCAAGCGCTGGGCGGTGACGCTGTGGCGTGCATCGAGCACTTCGCGGACGTGATCCAGAACAACGTCGGCAACGTCGGCCAGCTCGACACCCTGTTCCAGCCGCTGACGGTGGTGCCGGAGGTCTGGCACCAGCGCTTCAGAGAGAACACCGCGGGCCTGGTCGCCTCGGTGGCACCGATCCTGGTGATGCAGGGGACGGCGGACACCGTCATCAACCCGAACTCGACCGACGAGTACGTGAAGCGGGCCTGCAGCTTCGACAAGCCGGTCGAGTACACGAAGTACCAGGGGGCGACGCACCAGACGATCCCCAACGTCGCGGAGCCGGAGTACCTGGCCTGGATCGCGGACCGCTTCGCGGGCCGTCCCGCTCCGTCCAACTGCGCCTGACACCAAGCGACGTAACGACGAAGGCTCCCGGCCGGTGGATCACACCGGCCGGGAGCCTTCGTACGTCAAGGGCGAGTGCCCGGGGTCAGCGACCCCCGCACACCGGTGCGGAGACGGCCAGGAGACCGGCCGATGCGAGAGTTGGGACGGCCTGCAACGTATGCGCGGCGTCGGCCGCGGGCCGCCAAGCCACTGCCACCCGCGCTGACCACCAGATCGTCATCGGCCGTACCGGCGTTCTCGGACGGCCGCCACGACCTTGGCAACCCGGGCGTCGAAGGCGTCAAGGTCTGCCGTCTCGGCCGCGTTGGCGACGAACGCACGTCGGTCACAGAGGACGCCTGCCCGCCAAATCCGTTCGATGGCTCGGGTCGCGGTGATGTCGGTCAACGGGTCGCCGGATACGAGCATCAGGTCCGCGCGCTGACCGGGTGCGGCGTGCCCGCGGTCGGCGAGGTTGAACACTCGTGCCGGAGCGGCGGTCGCGGCGTTCAGCGCCTGAGCGGGCGTCATGCCGCAGCGGCCGAGCAGTTCCAGCTCCCGGTGCAGACTTGCCCCAAACACGGTTCCCGGGTTCGGGGCGTCGGTGCCGGCCAGGATCGTGACGCCCGCGTCGACCAGGCGGCGGACATTCTCCTCAGCACGGGAGTAGGGCGGCATTCCCTGCCCACGCGAGCTCGATGCGCCAGAGGTCAGCCGCCGCGCCTGTGCGTCCCCAAGTGCCTCGGCGAGTCGCGGGTCTCCGACGACAGCGGCGCCACCCGGTTCGCCCAGGACGTTCTCGATGGTGGCCAGCGTCGGGACGACCGCGATTCCGGCCTCTGCGATCCGCTCGGCCAGGGCTCTGTCCAGTTCGCCGTCCACGGGCACATGCGCAACGACGTCGATGCCCGCGGACACGACCTCGCCCACCCCGGCCACGGAGTGGATGTGCGCGACGACCACGCGTCCGCGCTCCGGCAGCACCCGGCCTGGAGGCGCATCCGGTGGTCCGGCCGGGTGCCGGTCAGCTGGTGGCGCGGAGCAGGGTGACGTGGTCACCGCCTCCGGCGGCGCCGCCGTACTGGTTGACGAGCCGGGGGGCGGCACCGGGTGCGGGGGTGCGGTCCTGTCCGGTGCGGGCATCGAGGGCCACATCGGTGGCCTGGGCAGTAGTGCCGTAGACGGTGCCGTGCCAGGCGCCGGTGGCGTCGTGGAGCACGCGGGTGCCGGAGGCCCCGGTGCGGGGGATCTTCCACAGTTGGCGGGTGGTGGCGGTGTCGTACCCGGCGATCCAGCCGCCTTCGGTATTGGACGCGGTGCATACGGTGACCGACCGCTGGTCGTAGACGCAGGAGCCGGCACTGGTGAAGTAGGCGTCGGAGCCGGGAAGGGCGGCGCGCTTGCCGCCGGCGAGGGTCAGGAGGAATTCGGGTTCCCGCTCGTCATGGTCGTTGGCCCGCGCGACCAGCACCCGGCCGGGCCCGAAGGCGGACATCTGCGCCTCTTCCCCGCCGCCGAAGCCGTCCCAGGACCAGCGCTGGGTACCGGTGGAGCTGTCACGGGCACTGACGCCCAGGTCTGTCGCGCCCGCCCAGGTTCCGCTCGCGGAAGCGAACCCGACGGCGGTTTGGTCCTCGACGTGCGCGGCGGCGAAGTTCTTCTGCTTCCAGCGGACCGTGCGTTCGCTGATCCCGATTCCGTAGGTGATCGGGACACCTCCCGCCCGCACGACGACCACCACGGTGCCGGTGTCAGCTCCGGCTACTTCCGCGGTGGGCGCGCCGGCACCCGAGCTGCGGAATCCGTCGGGCAGGTCGGTGTCGGCCAGTGGCCAGGTGGCCGACCAGGTGGTGCGGGCGGTCGACGCGTCCAGGGCCAGTACCTCGACGGCCAGCGTGCTCGTCTGGGTTCCGGTGACGGGTGGCAGGGTGATGAAGGCGCCGACAGCGGCGGTGGCCGACCCGATACGGATCAGGGAGGGGGCTCCGGTGGCTCGCCCGGTTCCCTGTTGGGTTTGGGGCTGCTCGTTCTTCGGCCGGATGTGGCCGGCGTCCGCCCCGTCATTGATCCTGACCGCGTCCAGGGCGTCCGGTGCGAGGGAGTACGCGTAGGGGCCGGCCAGCATGATGTTCCCGATGCCCCGCTCACTGAGGGAGTTGCGCGTGACCTCCTCGAAGGTCCGGGGCGGATCGAAGACCGCGGCCTGCGGTTGCGCCGTGGTGGTGTGGGTGGCGGGCCGGGAGGTTGCCGGGGCCGGGGACGGCTTACCGCCGTCGCTGCTGCTACCGCATCCGGACAGTCCCAGCAGGCAGCAGACAACGCCGGGAAGCACCAGGGCGCGTAGGGCCCTTCGCGCCGGTGACAAGGATGCTGCGGCCATTGCTGCCTCCGTGAGTGGACGGTGGTGGCCCGGCAGGCAGCCCGACAGGCCGTGATCGTGGTGGTGTCCGGGCGATCGGTGCTGCGAGCCGTTGGCAAAGAAGCCATCAACACCCTCGACGGCTACTACGGCGACCGCGTCACCGACCACCAGGAGCCGCAGCCAGCACCGGACTTGCACAAAGACAAGGCATTCCCGGGTCAGTAACCGGTGGCCGGGGTGGCTCTGGCGCTGCTTGAATGCGGCGGGCCGGTCAGGGGCCGGTGACGCGACACCTTGGGGGCCATCCATGTCTGATTCGGCGGATCTTGTGTGTTTCCGTTGCAAGCTCGTGCTCACGATCGGGATGTTCTGGCGAAGTGCTGAGCCGCGTCGGCTCTTCCTCCCCGGGAGGTTGTGTCAGGACGACATCCCCATCACCCAGGCAGTGTGGAAGTTTCTCGCTGAACATGTCTACCACCCCGTCGAGTTGCTGGGGGAGGGCGACGAGGACCGGTGGATTACGATCAACCGGGACTTCACCAGCATCGACGACGACGCCGTGGGGAACCCCACGCTCGCCCAGTACATCGGGCACTGGCCGGGCCGCGCCCTGGCCCAGCATCCACGGCCGATGGCCGAGGCCGTCGCGCTGGCCGTGCTCCCACAGGGTTCGCGCGCGCTACGGCAGCAGAGCCTCGCCCCGGCCGATATCGGCGTGGTCCGGGCGCTGTACCGGTCGACCCGCTGGCCCGAGGACCCCAGCGACGAGGTGGACGACGCCGCCCTCACCGAGCGACTGGCGAAGCTGCGAACGGGCCTGGACGCACTGCGAGACGCCGCGCGCAGCGGCGTCCCCGACCTTGCGCGGCCAATGGAGGAGTGCGTACGGATCCTCGCCCCGGCCCACGAATTCACGCACGCAATCCTGAACCAGGACCGGGACGCATACGCGCCTCCCGCCCTGTTCGACGCCGAAAGGGCGCTCGGCCTGATCCACGACTGGGCCTGGAGCGTCGGCCCGGACGAGTAGCCACTACGCGACGACCTGGGGCAACAGTGCGGCGGCCGACCCCGTGAACAGCTCTGGGCTGCGGGCCGCCCATCGATTTCGTCCCTTGCGGACGAACAGTCTGTGGAACCGGTACACGAGGGCTGGGTCAGTGCCAGGAAGGACTGCAGTAGAGGATCACGTCGGTCATGTCCCACAGGCAGGCTCGCGTTTTGAAGGGCGGACCGTCGAAGATCGCGTCGGACCATCTGAGCTCATTGGTGACGACGCTCAGCCGACCGTCCCAATGGGTGCCGCCATCCCAAGTGCGGTCCATGTAGACCTCGTAGTAGTGCTGGGAGATTCCCTGGGTGAAGGCCCACTCGTGGTGGTCGGAGCCCAGTGCCGTGCCGAGTTTGAACCAGCCCGGACCCGCCGTCCATGCCTTGCACCAGTACAGGCCCGCGTCGCCGCAGCCGGAGGCGAGGCCGCTTCGCTCCTTCGCGATGATCGGGTTGGCCCAGGAGCCTGGCTTCGCCTTCGGGTTGTACGTGATGCGGCTCCCGGGACGGGGCGCGGAAGTGTTCGGCGGCGCGGATGTCGGCGCGGATGCCACGGTGCTGACAGGGCTCTTGCTGACGGGATTCGCCGGTGTAGTGGCGCTCGCTGTCCCGACGAGGGAACCGAGTGCCAGCGACGCGGTAGCGACGGACATGAGAGTTCTGCGCCATGCCTTCATGCTCACCTGTGCTTTCGTCGTGGCCCCGGCCGCGTTCGGTGCCGGGGCGGTTGGCCTGCCCCGGACGGAGAATGTTGAGGGGCGCTGTCAGGTGTTTCGCTTCTCTCCAGTGTTTCCCGGCGTGCCGCGGCCGTCATTGGCCGCCTGCGCAGGAAGCGTTGACCGTCTGCGCAGGCCGGACTCCGGACGCCGACGGGCGGCACGGGTCCGACTCGTCGGCGGCTCGGGGTCAGCTTCCACCGCTGCCAACGGCCGGATCCTGGAGATCCGCGCGGCGCGCGGCGTTGGCGCGCAGCGTGGTATTGCGATGTTCTCCGGGTGTCAGGCCGTACGCCGTACGGAATGCGCGGCTGAACGCCGCCGCGTCGACGAAGCCCCATCTCGCCGCGACGGCGCGCACGGGCAGGAAGCGGAGGGCGGGTGCGACAAGGTCGGCGTGGCACCGTTCGAGCCGTCGCCGCCGAATACTTGCGGACACCGTCTCCGGCCGACTGCGGAAGAGGTGGTGCAGGAGCCGCACGGAGATGTTGTGCCGCGCGGCCACGGCGCCCAGGCTGAGTTGTGGGTCGGCGAGGTTGTCGTCGATGAAGGTGTCGATGGCGGAGAGCAGGAGCTGGTGCCGCGTCTCCACGGGGAGCCGCTCCTGTGCGCCGATCCGCTCGGCCAGAAAGCCCGTCGCCAGGTCAATGCCTATCGCTCCGAGGCGTTTGCTGCTCGACTCGTCCAGGGCGGATGCCTCCTGGACGACGGATTGCAGGTACTGGGCGAGAACCCGGCCCATCCCTGACGCTGCGGGCATCCTGCGGGCGAACAGCTCTCCGACCCTTCTCTGCGGGAGGGGGACGAGTGCTTGGGGCAGGTGCAGGATCAGAGCGCGAGACACGCCGCCCTCGGGGCTCCCCATGGCATGACCGCTGTAGGGGCGGGACGAGGTCCACATCGCGAAGTCACCCGCAGACAGGTGCGTTTCGCCACGATCCTGGGTGACGCGCATCGCGCCCTCCAGGATCAGCGTGAGTTCGAGAGTCTGCGGGTCGGAGCGCCGGACGAGTTGCGCGGGCCGTTGCGACTTCAGCGGGGAGAACGTCATCGTGGTCACTTGGGCAGCGCCGAGCGTCAGGAATCCGGCGTGACCGGCGAAGTCCGGACCGCAGTCGCTGCTGATCCGCGTCGGCGCCACGCCCTGTCCCACGACCTCACGCCACCATTCGAACCTGTGCTCCGGTGGCAGACCGGCCGTGTCAATCTCCGCATAGGCCATGTCGTCCTCGTCTCGGTGATCGTCCCTGCCGCATCAGCTTGCGACCACGCGGGAATGGCACCACGGCCACAGTGGCTCCTTGGCCGAACTCGCTCCCCTTTTCGGCCGGATGGGATCACGGAGCCATCCCGGTGCCGCGCCCACCGGCGGTTGCGGTCGAACACGACGAACGGACCCCGCCTTCTCGCCGCCGCCTGAAAACCGTCGGCCACCTCTGACGCCGCCGCCGAAATCGCGCCGGCCGAGACTGGTTGAGGCAGTTCAGGCCCGCGGTTGAGATGGTCGTTCTTCACCCAGCGTCGGGTGATGTTCGACTTCTTGCCCGATGTGCAGGTGACGGGACAGCAACCTGCGTAGGCGCTGAGGCCGCGGGCATCGGCAGGGTCTGTCCCTGGCAAGTCGCGCTGCCATCCCGGAGGAAAATGACCGACCGCTCGGTGATCCCTGCGGCACAATCACCGGATGACCGGCAACCGGATCACCTATCGCACCGCGGACGGCGTCCGCATACCCGGCACTTGGCGACACGCCTTCATCTGCAACGGCGGGACCTACTTCCTCACTGACCTGTTCATCTACGCCGACGGGCTCATCGACTGCTGGGGCCTGGTCACCGTCGAGGAGTTCCAGGACAAGCTCCGGAGCGGCTGGGTGGCCACCGGCATCCCCGACGGTGCCGAGGCATCCGCGCACGATCTGGGCGGGTGGAAGATCAGCCAGCCACGCACCTGGCTCACTCCCGAACTGGTGGTTGCCGAAGTAGGGGACACCATCGACCAGCTGAACGGGCGTCCGGACTCGACTGGCCGTTGCCTCGCCGCTGTCGACACCTTCCTTGCCGACCGAACAGAGGAGAACCGGGCCGGAGCCCGCGCCGCGTTCCTGTCCATCCCGGTGTCGTTGCGCCGCTACGCGCTGGGTGACATGGACTTGAAGGACTGGCCGCTGCGGGTCCTGGTGGCCGGCCCCGGCGGTGAGACCTATATCCCGCTCGATCAGCCGATCACACAGGAGGACTACGACTCAGCCGTCGCCTACTTCGAGGACCGGGCCCGGTGGATCGCCGAACGGCCCACGCGAGTCCCTGCGGACGGACCGGTAGCTTCGCACGCTCCGGCACTGAAGCTCTACCACTCGTATCCGAACAAACCGGTGGCCGACCCGGGGAGGCAGGCCCTTCGCAACGACTACCCTGCCTCGATCGTCGTAGGGGAGATCAGTTACCCCTCCGTCGCCCATGCCTATTGGGCTCTGTCAGTCGCCCAACCCGAAGCCCGAGCCATGATCGTGACGGCGGACACCTTCTCCACAGCTCGCAAGCTCGCGACCGCGGCACCGCGCCGAGAGGGTTGGGAGCAAGCACGGACCGCCGTCATGACCAGCCTGCTGCGCGCCAAGTACGACCAGCATCCCGACCTTGCCGAGATCCTCCTGGCAACGGACGACACAACCGTGATCTACGACGACGCGGACTCGGCATTCTGGGGCGACAACGCCGGCCAGGGCCGCAACTGGACGGGCCGCCTCCTCGAACTCGTCCGCTCCGAACTGCATGCGCGGCGGACCGGAATCTCGGGACTGTGACCGGAGTGCGCTGCTTACGCTCCCAGTCCCCGTGACAGGCGCCGTGGTACGGCTCATCAAGGGCAGACGGCACTGGTGATGGCGGTGGCGGGCGACGGAAGATGACGCGCGCTCCCTCGTCGTCCTGAACTCCCGGCGCCTCAGCGGTCGCCGCCGTACGCCGCCGCGATCTCTTGCGGTGTCGCCCAGCGGCTGTAGGTCGGTGACTGGGGCCAACCTTCGGGGGAGTCCTGCCACTCCTCCTGGCGGCCGTAGGGCAGAAGGTCGACGAGGGCGAACAGGTAGCTCAGCTGCTCGGTGCCGCGGCCGTCGGTGTGCCAGGTGCGGTAGACCGTGTCACCGTCGCGCAGGAACACGTTGACCGCGAACCCGCCGTTGGGCGGGGCACCGATATCGCTGCCGAACGTGCTGTTCGCCGTTGAGTACCACGTCATGGTGTTACCCACCTTGCGCCGGTAGGCGAGCGCCTCGTCGATCGGACCCTGGGTGACGATCACGAACCGGGCGTCGAACTTCTCGACGCCCGCGAGCCGGGTGAACTGGGAGGTGAAGCCGGTGCAGCCCCCGCACTGCCACTCAGCGCCCTCATGCCACATGTGGCTGTAGATGATCAGCTGCGGGTGATCGCCGAAGATCTCGGCGAGCCGGACGGGGCCCTCCTCCCCCTCCAGCACGTAGTTGGGCATCTCCACCATCGGCAGCCGGCGGCGTTGGGCCGCGATGGCGTCGAGCTCGCGGGTGGCGGCCTTCTCCCGCACGCGCAGAGCGGCCAGCTCCTTCTCCCAAGCGGAGGCGTCGACGACAGGGGGCAAGGCGTTGTTGCTGGTGGACATGGTTCCTCCGAGCGGTCGGGTGCCCTTCTGGAAGTACCGACTCCCCGTCCGGCCAAAACTCATCGGTCGCCCCTCGACGCTTTGACCCGCCGGGACCCTGGCACCACCACCGGACGACGAACCGACCAGTCGCCCGTCGGTTCGTCGTCCGAAGATCTGCTCATTCGCCTGGAGTGGGCCCGGGACCTGGTGGCAGCAGCCCTGAGCGAGGTCAGCGCCACCGCGGCCCGCGAGCGGCACCCGAATCCCTCCGACTAGAGACCACTGTCCCCCCGCCCCTGCCGCCGCGGCACCTGTGGAGCTGCCTGCGGGATGCTCCTTTCGACCGGGACAGGTTCTCCTAGGACCCCGCACACCCCGCCCTGGCGACTGCGTGCTGGGACCTTTTCACAGCTGTGAGGGGGTGTCGTGGTGGACCGGTCACTTGCGCCAGAACAGGTGGTGCGTCACCCCGCTCGGGCTGGGAACGACCTCCAGGTGGAACCGGTCGAGCAGTTCATCGGGGGAGTCCCAGAGTCGTACTCCGGACCCGAGCTTCACCGGTGAGACAGCCACGTGCAGGGTGTCGACGAGGTCGGCGTCGAGGAACTGCCGGATGGTGGTGGCCCCGCCGCCGAGTCGGACGTCCTTGCCCTGCGCCGCCTCACGGGCCTGTTCGAGGACCGTGGCAGGGTCGCCGTCGACGAAGTGGAACGTGGTGTCGGACAGGGTGAGCGAAGGACGCGTGTGGTGGGTCAGAACGAATACCGGGGTGTGGAACGGCGGCTCGTCACCCCACCAGCCCTGCCACTCATGGTCCTGCCAGGGCCCGCGCTGGGGCCCGAACTTGTTGCGGCCCATGATCTCGGCGCCGATGTTGCGGGGGAAGTCCCGCGTGAAGTAGTCGTCCAGGCCCCGGCTCCCCCCGGGGTCGGTGCGCATGGGCCAGCTCGCCGTGGCACCGGCCCATGCGAACAGCCTCCCGGGATCGACATGACCGAACGGCCTCTCGAGGGTCTGGTCCTCACCGGCACCGATCCCGTCACTCGAGACGCCGAAGTTCTGGACTCTCAAGAGCTGCGCCATGGGTTCCTCCTGTGGTGGGGGCGATAACAGTGGTGGGACTCCCCGGGCCAAGCAAACTCATCGCTACGTTCGTGACCGGTCAGAAACTCTGCTCACCAGCGTACCGACCTGTGAGGTTTGTGCGGTTTGGGCAGGCTCACCGTCGTGAGGTGTGTCCCTGGTGGAGCCTTCCAAGGTCCACCTGGTCATCGAGGCTTGAGCAGGTGTTCTTCAACTCGCTTCCTTGGACTGTGTCCGGCTGGCGGGGAGCGGTTGATCCTTGTTCCGGAACGGGGTACGCATGCTGCGATGGTGTGGTCGCGCGATGGGGACCAGGGTACCGTCCACGATGAGCACAGTGGCCCTTGCGAACCGCTTGCGGGCCGGAGCGCGAGTATCGGCCCGAGGTGGTCAATAGTGCGGTCCGCTGCCGATTTGGACACCCCGAACAGCTGGGCGAGCTGGCGTATCGTCAGGTTCGTGCGCCAGTAGGCCGTAACCAGCAGTGCCCGGTCCTCCAGGGGAAGACTCCACGGCCGGCCCTTGCGGACCGCATCAGCACCCTTCCGCCGCGGCGCGGTCACCAGTCTGCCGAACAGGCGCGGGCTCAACCCGCCGAACGGCGCAGTCCAAGACGGCTCCGATACCGTGATCACACCAATCACAGCAAGATCGTCCCACCCTCGACCGGGCGCTTCAGGAGGCGGCCGGTCGCCCCTCTGAGGCACTCAGCCCTCGAGCCCAATGACAACCTCGGGCAGGGCATGGGACTCGGGGACGCGGATACGCGCGCGGACGAGTGTCCGCATCATCCCCGCGCCTGCCACCACAGCGCAGAGATTCAGCACCATCGCGACGGTGGGGTTCTCCGGCGGCATGATATCGGCAGGATCGGCCACCGCTACGTACAGCATGAGGGGTACCTTCCAGGCGCTCCATGCGAACAGTGAGCCCGATCCGACCCACCCGAACACCAGTGGGATCCAGCGCGGCAACCCGGCAGGACGCGCCCGGGCGACCGTCCAGACGGCAGCGGATCCGGCCAGGTCCCAGAATCCCCATACAGCGGCCAAGACGTAGCCGTCGGTGTTCCGCTCGGCCGGGTGGGTGATTCCCAGGGTGCCTCCGGCGGCCCAGTAGAGCCAGACCAGGCCGACCGCAGCGCCGACGACAGCCGCCCACGGCGGCGGCGTACGCGGACCGTCACCGACGCGCCCGGCGAACGCATCCGGCCAGCGGCGCCGCAGATACGCCGGGACGGCGACAGCCAGTCCCAGCCCCATTCCCACGAAGCTGAACTGGACGAGTAGGCCCTCCCAGACCGGCATGGCCGGGTCGTCACCGCCACCCTGCGAGTCACCGCCCACACTCAGGAAGGCATTGAAGAGAACGAAAGGCAGCACCGAGACGAGGAATCCCGACCCCACCCAGGAACAGAACGCGACGAGCACCCCCGGTATCCGCATCCCCCATGGCCGCACCAGCGCGAGGGCCAGAGCGATCCCGATCGCCGCCATACCGACCGTGACGATGTTGAGCACCACCCACTCCGCCAAACTGAAGCCATTACCGATCGGCAGCACCCCCACTAGGGAGCCGACCACCCACGAGACTTTGATCAGCAAGTACGGCGACAGCGCCAGAGCCGCCGCATACGCCGCGTTCCGCCCGACCCGATCCCAGCGTTCCACCCGAACTCCCCTTCCATCAGCAGGAATCCCAGCCTCCGGCCTTACCGGCCCGGCCACGTCCGCCGCCGGACGTATCTGCCTCCCCCGGGTGGGGGAGGCGGCGAGTGACAACTGAGTACCGAAGGACCACCACGACGAGCCCTCCCGCACAGTGCGGTGAGCGAGCCCTACGAGGAGTGCAACGTCGCCACGTGAAGGGACTGAGTGCACGACCCGCCAACTCGAGGGGCGCTCAGCCGCTTCACCCGTAGCCATCAGTTACGGGACGGCTCTGAGTGCTCGACAGGACTCGATTCGAACGCCTTGGAGCACACGGCCCGGCCGCCACGGCTGATCTCGGCGTCCATCGGGAGGCGGTTGCGCTCCGGGAGTACGAACGTCAGGAAGGTCATGGTCCGGCCCGCGGGGAGCCTCCCCGGGACTTCCTTGAGCGGGGTCGCGTGTTTGGTGTACCGCCGGTGAAGGCGCATGGTCCGCGGATGTTCTCGACGATGCTGACGGGGAGCCACAACGGGTGCGGGTCCGGCGCCGCCCCACACCCACCACGTCGGGCCGGTCGAACGGATCTGGGACTGCGGCGCCGGCCGATCCATCGGACCCCCGGGCCGACGACGGGGACAACGTCCGGCTGGGCGTGAACCTCGCCTGGATCACACCGGAGCCTGACGCCCTCCCCAGCCGCGGCTGCGCGGGCCGTAGCCGCCGCAGTCCGGCCCGATGGTCTCCCGCCGGCGCTCGGGGGGCGGGCGTCGGGCGGGGTATCGGTTCACCGGTGGGTCAGGGCCGAGGCGACGGTCGCGGTCAGGAGGAGGGTTGCTCCGAAGGCCGCGGCTCCGCGGGTGAGGGCCGCGGGGTAGGTCGCGTGGTCCCGGCGGGCCAGGTAGCCGGCTGCCGCCCCGGTCAGTGCGGCGACCAGGATGGTCAGGGCGCATGTGAGGAGGAGCAGGGCGCTGTGATCGGACACGGTGGCGGTCCCCTTCGGCGTGGTGGTGGAAGTCGCCCGCCGACTTGGCGGTGCAGCCCAATATGGGCAAAGTCGTGTTCAGCGGTGTGCGGCCGGACGAAGATGAACAGCGATGAACAGTCGGCATGGCGAGGGCGGGTCGGGGGGCGTGAGCGCGGAGGAATTCCGGGAACCGGCCGCCGCGCTGACCGAGTTGCGCGCGCGCCTGGAGGCAGCGCGGATCGCCAAGCGCCTCGCGAAGTCGGCGCTCGCCGGGCTTGCGGGCTTGGGACGAACCACCGTCAGCGCGGCCTTCAGCTGCTCGGCACCGCCACCTTCGGCGGAGACCGTGTACGCGGTGGCGCGGACCCTCGGGCTCCAGCCCCGCCCCCTCATGGAGCTGCATGCCCTCGCCACGCGTGCGGCGGGGGTGCCATCCGCGAGCGTGACGCAGGCGGCCGGGCTCCCAGCGGCTGGACGCTCGGCGGCCGGGCTCCCGGCGGCCGGCCCAAGGCCGGTGCGCGCTGGTCACCAGCCTGACCATGCCGACGAACGCGAGGCCGCCCGCGCCGACGAACGTCCGGTGGTCGGCGTCGTCGGACGGCCCATCGCGCAGTGCCGTCCGCACGACCTCGGTGTCCACCCTGCCGTGGACGCCCCACGACACGCGAGCGACTACCACTCGCCACGCCGGACCGACCGCCAGCCGCGGACGGAACCCCGGCTGCCCGGCTACGTACGCCGGCCGCACGACGCGGCGCTGGCCGATCTCGTCGCCGCCGCGGCAGCCGGCCGCAGCCGGATGGCCGTGCTGGTCGGTTCCTCGTCGACGGGCAAGACCCGCGCGTGCTGGGAAGCTGTACAACCCCTCGCGGAACAGGGCTGGTTGGTGTGGGACCCCCGCTACCCGTCGCATCCTGAGGCGGCACTGGCACAGACGGAACGAGTTGTGCCGCATACGGTGGTGTGGCTGAACGAGGCCCAGCACTACCTCGGAGCCGGCAGCGGAACGGGCGAACGGCTCGCCGCAGCCCTGCACCTGCTGCTCACCGACCCGGCCCGCGCCCCCGTCCTGGTCCTGGGCACCTTGTGGTCCTCGTACTCCCGGGCCTATTGCGTCCTTCCCGGAAGCGTCGGGCCGGACCCGCACCCGCAGGCGCGACAGCTGCTCGCCGACCGGCAGATCGTCCTGCCCGATGCCTTCGACCGGAAGTCGATCAAGGCTGCCGAGGCCCTGGCCGCCGCCGGCGACGAACAACTCGCCCATGCCCTGCAACACGCGGGCGACGGGCGGCTGGCCCAGTTCCTGGCGGGTGCGCCCGAGCTGCTGCGCCGCTATCGCAGCGCCTCGCCTCCGGCGCGCGCACTGCTGCAAGCGGCCATGGACGCGCGGCGCCTGGGCGTCGGCCTGCACGTTCCCTTGGCGTTCCTCGTCGAGGCGGCCGAGGACTACCTCACCGACGACGAGCGGGACGCCCTCGAAGACCACTGGTTCGAACAAGCCCTCGCCGATACGGGCGAGCCCGTCCACGGCAACCTCGCCCCCCTACGCCGGGCCCGCCCCCGTACGGTCCGCGAGGGCCCGGACGGAACGGGCGGACCTGGCGGTTCACCGGCGGTGAACGGTCCGCCGGCACCGGCCTGCCGACTGGCGGATTATCTCGAGCAGCATGGAGCCGGCGCGCGCCGACGGCTGTGCCCCCCGACGTCGTTCTGGGCGGCCGCGCACGAGCACCTCGGCGACCCCGACGAACTGCGCCTCCTGGCCCGGGCCGCCGGCCACCGCGACCGTGCGCTCTGGGCCCGCCGGCTGCTGGCCAGGGCCGTCGAAGCGGGCAGCACGGAATCCCTGAGCCGTCTGGCCGAGCAGTTCGAGCAGTCGGGGGACCGGGCGGCCGCCGAAACTCTGTACCTGCGGGCTGCGGAGGCGGGTGACCGCGACGGCCTTCTGCGGCTGGCCCGGGAACGCGAACGGGCCGGGCGATGCGAGGAGGCCGAACGCTTCGCACGGCAGGGCATCGATGCGAACCGCGGCTTCGTCCTGTACGAACTCGCGATGCTGCGCGCGGAAAGGGGAGGCCCCGCCGGGTGCGAGGACCTGCTGCGTCAGGCCGCCGCTGCGGGTCACGACTACGCCCTCGAAAAGCTCGCCGTCAGCCGGGAGCGGGCCGGAGACCTCGCGGAGGCACTGGTCCTCGCCCGGCTGGCCGCCGACAGCGACCAGCCGGGCGTGCTGCGCCGGCTGGCCATGGACCGCGAGTTCGCCGGCGATCTCACGACGGCCGAGGCCCTGTTCTGTGAGGCGGCCGACGCCGGTTGCACCTATTCCCTCTACTCGCTCATCGCACTGCGGGAGAAGGCGGGGGACAGGGCCGAAGCGGAACGGCTCGTGCGGCAGGCCGCGGACGCCGGTGACACCGACGCGCTGCGGCGGCTCGCGGCAGTGCGCAAAGCGGCCGGCGACGTCGTCGCAGCTGAGAACCTCTTCCGCGAAGCGGCCGACGCGGGCAGCGTCGCGGCCCTGGACGGGATGGCCTTGCTACGCGAGGACCTGGGCGATCACGTTGGCGCCGAGCACTACGCGCAGCGGGCGGCCGACGCGGGCATGACCTACTCGCTGTTCCGACTGGCCGAGAAGCGGAAGAAGGCGGGGGACCGGGACCGGGCCGAGGAGCTCGTTCTGCGCGCGGCCCGGGTTGAGAGCGTCCGGACGAGGGCACTGCAGGAGATCGCCCTCCTGCGCGAGGAGACCGGGGACCGCGACGGCGCCGAACGGGCTGCGCGACAGGCGGCAGAGGCCGGCAGTACCCAAGCCCTGGTCGAGCTCGCGGACATGCGCGAGAGGGCCTCCGGTAGGTGTGGCGGTGACGGAGCCGAGGAACTGTTCGAGGAGGCAGCCGCCGAAGGTGATCCGTACGCGCTGGGCCGGCTCGTCAGGATGCGCGAGGAAGCCGGCAACCACGAGGAGGCGGACCGCCTCGCCCAACAGGCCGCCGACGGAGGCGACACGGCAGCGCGGAAGCTGCTGGACGGACTGCGGGCGAAGCGGAAGCGCCGTCGCGGTCGGCCGTCTCTCTCGGAGATTGCCTGACCCGCTACGCCTGGCACCGCACCTCGCCGCGTTGCCGGAAGCCCGAGTACATCCAGTATTCGGGCCTTCCTCCACCTGGTGGCTTTGGAGGTCAGTTTTGGGTTCTGGCACAGATCTTGGGGAGCGATCGCGGAGAGTCATCGTGGTGTTCGATGATGTGGGAGGTTGAGCCTCGGATCCATGCCTAATGTTCTGCCTCACCCAACTTTGACTGTGGTCCGACGATGCTGGCATCCCACGCATGGACCTGTGCTGGGTCGAGGTGGAGCTCGTACGGGGTGCTGCATTCGCTGATCTCTGTTCCCACCGCAGCACCACATGGGCACAGCTGGTTCATGCCGCCCTGGCCAGTCCAGCCGCAGCAGCCTGCGTGATCCCCCTCAAGGTCGGGCAGCAGATCTGGTGCGTCGTCGGGATGGAGAACGATCGTGTTTCGGGGGCCTGCGGATATCAGGTACCCGTCTCCGTCAGGATCGCCGACACTTGGCCCTCCAGGAAACACCGCGACGGGTTCGTCGGTCGGCAGGAACGGGGCTCCCCATGGCTCTGGCTCCAGGGCGTAGTGCCCCATGTGCATCGTGGCCGGGGCCCGACGATACCCGTCGGGTCCGATTCGACCGTCGAACGCTGGCCTGACCAGGGTCTCGGACAGCTGCACAGCTCTGGTCAGAGGGCGGGCGCAGGCGGCACACACAAAAGTGATCACACGAGGTTCTAGCCCGCCCAACCCGCATCAGCAAGAGGATATTGCCGCGCTACTGCAGCAGGATCATCTTCCGGAGCAGGTGGGAACCAGCTCGCCCGTCGAGCTGCCTCTTGATCTTCCTAATGCGGTCCACGGCGCCCTCGATGCTGCCGAAACTCCAGTCCAGGGTGAGCCTGGCTGTCACGGCGTCGGGGTCTCGGAGCAGGTGGAGTGCGAATCCGGTGAGGCCGGGCAGCCGGCTGGCATCGACTGCGTCGATCCAGGTGGGCAGTGTGGAGCCGCGGCGGTCGGTGGGTATCTCGCCGAAGTCGCGGACGTGTCCGGCGGCCTTGTCCAGTTCGGGGCAGCGGGTCAGAACATCTTTCAGGCCGGCGCGGTCTTCCTCGGTCAGGGTCATGGGGTGCCGGGTGAGCCAGCCGGTCACCTGCCGCACCGTCGGCGGTCGGGTCGGTACCCCGGACGTAGTCCCGCGCAAGGTGGCAATGTGGGCGCGGACCATGCCGTACGTGACAGGAGCGTGCTCGGCAACCAACTCGCTGTGCAGTCGGGTGACGCTGGTGCATCCGGAGGTCACGGGACTTGGTCACCGCCGGGAGCCGGACGTGCGGTTCGGATCGGCGCGTATCGGCGCGTATCGGCTGCTCCCGTCGCGGGATTCCGCTCAGTGCGACGCAGACCGGTCGACCCCGAACCCCTCACCCACCGGGTCGACGGGGCTGGGACATCCACCATCCGTGACGCGGTCACGACCGGGTGGTCGACCGCAACCATGGCCGGCGGTGCGGCGTGTGATCCGGTGGGGCGGCTTTCGTCCGTCCCCGACCGGAAGGCGAGGGGGGCCGATGACGCAGGAGCAGACCGGGGACACGACGTCGCAAACGAGACCGGGCACGAGGCGGCCCAGGACAGTGCGAGGCCATGTGCTGCGCTGGGTGTTCCGTTTGGTCATGGCTGCCCTGATCCTGCTGCTCGCCATGCGCACCTACGAGGAGACGGGCGTCGCGCACGCACGGTCGAACGGAACGCTGCACACGGCCGAGGCCACCATCACGAAGTTGACGTCCCATACGACGAGGGGGAGAGACGGCGGAGGGCAGGACGGGGGCAGCCGCGACTGGACCTTCACCACCAAGTACACGATCGAGCTGCGGGTCGGTGACGAGACGAAGGCGGTGGACGGCGTCCCGGACGATTCCGTGAACGACCTCCACAAGGGACAGCGGGTCGAGGCGGGCCTGTGGCACGGGCGGGTCGTGGAGATCGACGGATGTGACGTGTGGCCCGGCTGGCATCCAGGGGGATGGGACATCGCGCTGGTCGTGCTGTATCCGTTGATCATGGGGTATCTGATCGCCCTCTCCACGGCCGCGGCCGCGTACCTGGCCGGCCTCGGCGGCCGGGTGCGGTTGGAGCGGCAGCAGCGGCTGGGGCCGTGCGGGTCCGGGTTCCTCGTCGGAGTGGTGGCGATCTTCGTGCTCATCGTGTGCGCGGCCTTCGGGAACGGCATCGCGTACTGGCCGGTCGTTCCCGTTGGCGCCGGAACCGCCGCCGCGCTGGTCAGGCTGAGGGGAGCGCTGCGGCGGGCCCGGACCACCCATGTCGCTGACCCACCCAGCGGAAGCGCACCGACCCAGATCTGATGGCCCGGGCCCGGCCGCGTAAAGCTCTGTGGTCCGGTTCTGCACAACCGCGCCAGCGCGCCCGTCCTGCCCAGTTCGGTTGAACGCCACCTCGACATCCGGCCGCCATACCGGATCGGGTTTCCACGCCATGGACCAAGTCGAGCAGGGTCGGGAGCCAACCGGGTCAATCCGGGGCGGTGCCGGGCCACCTCGCGCGACTCCACCTGCTACGCCCCTGCCGCCACACCGCCTACCAGCGGCGGCCCCTTTCGGGACCCCATTGGCGGCCTTCGGGCGAGTGCGAGTCCCGTCCGTCCATCGACGGACGGGACTTGGTCCTCAGGCGGCGCCGGCCTTCGTGGCTTCCGCGGCCTCTGCGACATCGGCCGCCTGGGCGGCGGCCGGTCGCGGCTTGCGGACGAGCGGGAGCGTCGCGCACGCGGCGAGCAGGGACGCCGCGGCGATCGCGTACCAGCCGTGCTGGAACGCGGCGACAGCGTGTCCGGGGGCCGGGGTGCCGAGGATGCCGATCAGGATCGCGACGCCGAGGACCGCGCCGATCTGGCGGCCCATCGAGGTGATGGCCGAGCCGGTGGCGAAGCGGGCCGGCGGCAGGGCGGCCGCCGACGCTCCGGTCAGGACCGGGATGGTCATGCCGACGCCGAGGCCGGTCAGCATCATGCCGGGCAGGAGCGAGGCCGCGTAGGCCGAGCCGGTGTCGAGCGTCGCGGCCCACCACAGGATGCCGGCCGCGAACAGGACACTTCCCGCCAGCGCGATGCGGCCCGCACCGAATCTGGCGACGGCGGGCCCGATCCGCAACGCGACCGGTGGGACCAGCAAGGGACCCGGAGCGATGGCGAAGCCGGTTGCCAGAGCCGAGTAGCCCCACACACCCTGGCACCACAGCACCGCGCCGAGCAGCATTCCGGCGAACGCGACGCTGAACAGTGTCAGGGCGGCCGCGGCGGATGCGAACGCCGGAACCCGGAGCAGCGGCAGCTCGACGATCGGCACGGGATGGCGGGCCGAGCGCAGGACGAAGCAGACGCCGAGCAGCACCGCGGCAGCCAGGCTGCCGAGGGTGCCGGCGCTCGTCCAACCCCAGTCGGGCGCCTTGACCAGGCCGAGCGAGAGCGTTGCGATCGATCCTGTGAGAAGGGCGGCGCCGAACAGGTCCGGCAGCGGACTCTTCTTCGCCCCGGCGCGTGCGGGCGACGGCAGCACCTTGACGCCGAGCGCGAACGCCGCGATCCCCACTGGCACGTTGACGATGAACACCCAGCGCCAGCCGGCCTCGACCAGCAGCCCTCCGGCCACCGGTCCGAGTCCGGCGGCGATCCCGCCGATCGACGCCCAGGCCCGCACCGCCCCGGCGCGCTTCTCGGGCGCCGTCGTGTCGAGCAGCAGCGCGAGGGACGTCGGCATCAGCAGCGCAGCGCCGGCGGCCTGCACGAGCCGTGTCGCGACCAGCGTCCCGACGTTGGGAGCGAGTGCGCAGCCGACCGAGGCGAGGGTGAACACCGCCAACCCGGTCAGGAAGACCGGCTTGTGGCCGGAGCGGTCGGCGACGCGGCCGGCGACCACGAGGAGCGCCGCGAAGACGATCGCGTAGCCGTTGAGGACCCAGGAGAGGGAGCCGAGGCCGTTGCCGTCGAACGAGCGGCCGATCGCCGGGAGGGCCACGTTGACGATGAAGAGGTCGAGGTTCGACATGAAGACCGCGGCCGCGACCGTCGCGAACACGGCTCGGGACGCCCTTGGTGGGTTTGAAAGTCCAACTATCATGGATCGGAGGCTAGTCGTGTGGGTTTGAAAACGCAACGGACGCAGGAGAGGATGGGGACATGACCGCCGACACAAAGCAGGGCGAGAGTTCGGTTCCGCACCCCGAGGTGCCCGGCCGGCCGTGCTCCGCGGCCGCCGCGCTACAACTCGTCGGCGAACGCTGGGCCCTCCTGGCGATCCGCGAGATCTTCTACGGCAACCGGCGCTTCGACCAGATCGTCCGCAACACCGGCGCCCCCCGCGACCGCCTCGCCGCCAGACTGCGCGCACTGGCAGAGGCGGGCGTGGTCGAGCGCCGCGCCTACAGCGAGCGCCCCTTGCGCTTCGAATACCACCTCACGGAAGCCGGCCGCGATCTCGCACCGGTGATGCACACGCTGCTGGCCTGGGGCGATCGCTGGGCGGTGGACACTCCACCGGTCGTCTTCCGGCATCGCAGCGGCCCCGGCTCCGAGCACGACGCCGAGCACGACCTCGATCTCACGTCGACGTGCCGGACCTGCGGTGGGGAGGCCGGGTCGGGACGCCTCACGATCGACGTGCGGGCGCCTGGATGGGATCGGGCCGGGCCGATCGAAGGCTCCTGAACTCGGCCGCGATCAGGCGTGAGAGTCGCCTCGATTGGCCGGATAGGCAGCGCAGCCCCTTTGAAGGGGAGCGCTCTCAGGTCACTGACACGTCCTGGTCCGCGCGATCGCGGCTCCCGCGGTAGCACGCGTGGTTGCTGCCTGTGGTGGCGCTCTGGCCGTTGCCGAGGTCCGCTTACGGTACGACCGACACCTTGACCGCCTCATGCGACGGCGGCTGACCCACGCGCTGTGCTCGGTCTGCGCAAGGGCCCTCACCGGCTGGGACTTGGCGGGCGATCATGTCGGGCTGCTCGGCGATTTCGGGTCGGGGATGACGGCCGGCCGAGGGTGCTCGTGGTCGCCGATCCGCGCGAGCCACTCGGTGGCGATCGCATTCCGCCGCGCCGCTCCCATGGCGTCAGGAGTAGGTGATGCTGTGTCATAGGTCGAGCGACAGCAGGAATTCGGGGGACGCCATGGCCTACGAGGGAATCGTTGCGGCACCGCGGCTCCACCCCTGCCCGAGCTGCGGCCTCACTGACCGGATCTCCGGGGTCCCGGCGGTGTACGTGGCAGGGCGGAACCAGGTGAACATGGTCGTCTCCAGGACGGACGACCGGATGGAGCACACCGAGACGCGCCTGGTGACCACGGCCCTGTCGGACGCCCTGGCACCGGCGCCCACGGCACCTGCTGGTGTCTGGACGGGCTGCCTTGGCGTTCCCCTGCTGGTGGTGGCGATCGGGACGTTCATCGGGGGCGCGACCAGCGGGCACTGGTTCGGCGGCTACCCGGTGCCGCCGGCGGGTGCCCGGCTCCCGGCCGAGGCCCACCCCACCTACGCCTACCTCGGCGTCATCTCGCTGCTCGCGCTGGTGGCCGCGGCGAGCCTGATCGTCCCGGCCGTGCTCCGCGCGATCGACTTCGGGCGCCTGGTGGAGGCGGGCCGTCCGGCCGCTGAGCGACTGTGGTCGCGGGCTTGGTACTGCGGGCGCTGCGGAACGGTGTACTTCCCCCCACGACCGGGGGACCCGGCCGGGCCGCTCACCTTCGCGGACTTCAGAGCGGTGGTCTGGGCAGCAGGGGGTTACGGGCATCTGGCCCGTCCACACCGCACCCCGTGAAAGTCGGCTCGCGGCGCGGGTTGTCCCGATGAAGACCGTCTCGCGGTCGGGGTCAGATGTTCGGCCGCGGAGACGTCGCGCAGAGTCCGGATCCCGCAGGTGACCTGGGACCTCTTCAGCCTCGTCGCGGCGACGAACTGCCGGGTGTGCAGCCTGGCGGGCGGGCTTCGATCAGCGAGGTAGGAATCGCCGGGCGCCGCAGAGGAGTCGGTCGCAATCCTCGACGAGCTGGACCAGGTGCGCTGTTCGCCGACGCCCTGCCCGTGCTCGCGGTGGCGCCGGCCGACCTGGGACTCCGGGGGCGGCCGAAGTCACCACCCGGGCCCTGGCGATGATGCGGGAGCAGGCCGCGATCAACCCCGTGGCACGACGGGGCGACCTTGCCCTGGCACTGACGTCCCCGACCGGGTGCGGGCCGAGGCCGCGATCGACCTCGCCGAGGGCCTGGCCGCCGTCACGGAGGCGGTCGGCTTCATGCGCGAGCTCATGGCCGAGGTCCAGCAGCCGTACGCGCCCGCCCGCGCGGAGGCCCACGCCCTGGATGGCCGGCTGCGGGCGATATCGCCGCCGTCCAGCGACGGGTGGCTGGGCGGCGGGCTCTGGCAGACTTCCCGGATTGAGGTGTCCGGAGGATGATCAACCGCACTGCGAGGATCGCTGGGACAGGGACCTAACCGGACGCGTGTCCCGGCGGTGCTGCTGCACTCGGTCGTGCGCGGCCCTACCCCGCCTTCCGGGTGAGTGCTGCGCCGGCCGGGACTTCGCCGGACAGTTGGCCCAACAGATCGCTGAGGCCGCTCGCTCCACCCCATTTCCCACGCTGGCCAAGCCGACGCCTTGCGGTGAGCACGAGCGCGCGCGGCATCAGGGGCGGCGGCAGGCGCCCGCTGTGGTGCCGCCTCCGGCGGGTCGGCAGATGTAGACGATGTCGGCCGCACGATGGCTGAGGTATCGGCCCACGCACTGGTTCGGCGTTGTGCGGCCGCGCTCCGCACAGAACGCCACGGCCGCGCTCCCGTCCGCGTAGGGGCCAGGAGCGTAGACGACCCAGTAGCCCGCCCGGAGCGAGGCGAAGTCGTCACTGCGCAAGACGATGGCCTCCGGGACCTGGCGGCGCACGATCGTCAGCTGCCGGTCACGGGCAACCGGCTCCGAAACTATCGGCTCCGACCACAGTTGGGCTATCCAGGTGTCTGCAGAGTCCTCGCCGGCCGGACGGTTGTCGGCGGTCGCAGTGGTTGGTAGCGGGTCGGTCGTGCGCTCCGGCGCTGCGACGCTTGTCGGCAGTGTCGGCAGTGTCGGCAGTGTCGGCAGGGTCGGCGTGGTGGTCGTGGCATGCGTTTCGCTCTTGTTCGGGGCGGCGCTTGCGCTGGTGGTCAAGGAGGCAGGCGGCGCCTGACCTTCAGTGCGCTCGGGTCCGCCGTTCCGCAGTGCGAACACCAGAACGCTCACGAGCGCTGCGATGACGATGACGGCTCCGACGGCCAGGACTTCGGGCCGCTTCCGCCTGCTTGCGGGTACGGGTCGAGGGGAGTCGAGTTGTGTCGGTGAGTGCGTCAGCACCGAGCTCGGCGTGGCCGCTACGGCATCCGCAAGCATCGCATCCAACCGAGATGCGTCAGGCCTCATACCGGCGTCCTTCGAAAGGAGTTCGGCCAGTACGGGCCCCAGTGGCCCGGCCCTTAGGGGCCGTGGCACCGGTTCGTCGAGAACGGCGGCGAGGGTGGCCAGAGTGTTGGGACGTCGCATGGGGCTTACGCCCTCCACCGCAACGTAGAGCAGCATGCCCAGCGACCACAGGTCAGAGGCGGGATTACCCTCCTCGCCGCGGATCCGTTCGGGGGCCATGTATTCGGGAGTGCCTATGAGGTGGCCGGTAAGGGTCAAGGCCGTGGCGTCCTGGACAGCAGCGATACCGAAATCGGTGAGGACGGCCTGGCCGTCCGTGCGCAGCAGGACATTCGCCGGCTTCACGTCCCGGTGGTGGATGCCCACCGCGTGCGCGGCTCGCAGGGCTGCTAAGAGGTTCCGGCCGATCCCGGCCGCGATGTGCGGCAGGAGCGGAGCGGTGGCGATGACCTCCTGCAATGAGGGTCCTGGCACCAGCTCCATCACCAGCCACGGATAGGGCCCCTCCTCTACGACTTGATGAATCGTCACCACATGTGGATGGCTGAGCCGTGCCAGCGCGCGCGCCTCGCGCAGGACCCGCTCGCGCAGAACAGGGTCGGTGGCCGGGAGGTCTGCCGTCAGGACCTCCTTGAGTGCGACCTGGCGATGCAAGATCATGTCCCTGGCGCGCCATACCGTTCCCATTCCGCCGGCGCCGAGCCGCTCCAGCAGCTCGAAGCGCCCATCGATGACATCACCTGCATCGCTCAAAAGCCCACCCCCTCCACCCCTTCGGAGAGTAGCGGTGAGCCGCGCACCGGGGCGGCTTTCTATCCTCAAAGGGTCCATTCCGACACAACCTTGCAGCACGGGCGGACCGGGTTGTCATGCGCACCATTCGCAGCCACCGCATCGCCCTGGGCCCCACTCTCGTCGGCACCGACGCCCACCGGTCCGACAACGCCACCAGCGCGGCCATCAGCATGCGGAGCCCCGCGCACAGACCGCAGCGCGAAGTGTTCTTCCGCGCCCCCATGGGCATCTACCGCTGCCCAACTGGTTGCTGCTCCCCGATCAAGCTGTCGCCGGGGTTGCGGCTCGTGCTGCTCCCGCCCGCGCCGGCGATGGTTAGCGCATCCGGTGATCGAGCGCAAGCGCCGTTGCACGCGCGCCTTCGCTCTGCAACAGCGCCGCCATGGGCGTGCTCGGGCAGAAAGGATCGGCACACCGATCGACTCGACCACCCCGGAGGGAACATGAAGAAGCACCCACGTATCGGCACGCTCTTCGCTCACGGCAGAGGAGGGCTTGTGCCCGCTGATTTCAGTGAACGATGCCGGACCTCGCCCGCACTTCGGTCAACCCGCACCGTGGGTCGAACCCTCGCCTCGACCGTGGTGGCCTTCTTACTGGCTCTCGGGTTCATGACCGTCCTGTCCCCGAGTGCCAGTGCCACGTCGACCAACAACTGTGCCTGGTCGGAGAACGCCTCCACCACCTGCCTCGACGTCTACGGCAGTGGCCTCAACGTCGCGTGGGTCGAAGTCACCAATGTCGGCGGCAAGACGACCATCTGCAACTACAAGGTCCGCTTCTGGGGCACGGGGGGATACTGGGAGTCGCCGATGCAGAACCGCTGCGTGCCAGGGGCGGCATGGGTGTCCATGACCATCGGTCACAACTTCCCCGACGGTTCGCTCGTCTATGGCCAGTTCTACACGAACGGCCATTGGCTGACCGGCTCACCGGCGACTCGAATCCACCGGTAGGTGTGGCGGAGCCCCACCGGTAGGTGTAGCGGAGCGGCGTAGGCAAAGGGGTCGCCTGCGCCGCTCCGGCACGGGAGGCTCCGGAAGCCGGACCAACCGCGCAGACGGGCTTGCGGATCCTGGGCCGGGCGATGAGCGAGGCGGCGACGCCGCTCTGCGGCGACGGCCTTCGGCAAGCGCCTGTCGCGGATCGTGGGGCGGGGACGTAGGTGATCGTGCTGGTCGATTGCCGCGCGCGGAGGAGTGGCGGGTGGGGCGTGCCGGCCACGGGGGCCGACGTCCCCGCCGTTCGCAGTTGGCAGGCGAGCCGATCAGCGAGGAACGTCCTACTGCTGGGCACTCTCGCGTACGTGACGGGCGAGGCCGCTCCACCAGCCGGAGAGATGCTGCGTGGGTGCGGCCTGGGCCTGCTCCTCCACGAGCCGTGTGAGCAGGTCCAGTTCGCCGGCCATGGCGAAGCCGTACACGAGCCTCTTGAGCACGCGGGTCTGCCCGATGGCGTCCGTGGCGGATCCGGTGTGCTGGTGGAAGACGGCGCGCCAGTAGCTCTCCGGGCTGCGGCCCCCGATGTGCCCCAACGCGTGCACTGCCGCCAGGACGACTTCTTTGGGCAGACCCCGCGCGAGGGTGAGATCGGCGACCACGTCCCGCTGGCCGTGCCCGCCGAGGACGCGCAGAGCGTCGAGCATCGGAACGGCGCGTACCTCGTCGCGCAGGGTCGCGGTCTGCCGCAGGTCTGCGGCCAGGGCGGCGGCGACCCTTGGTCCATAGGGGCTGGCGTGCAGCAGCATCGCCGCGTAGAGCCGCACGTCCGCCACGGGGTGGTGCAGCAGGTCGTCCACGATGCCGCCCAGCACAGCGGTCGCATGGTCGCCCAGCCGGGCGATGATGCGCGACACGACGATCGATGCCACGGCCGTATCGGTCAGCGATCCGTGCACGACGATGGCCTGGACGACGGGGTGGCGATCGGCCGCGGCGCCGGTGAGCCGCGCGGCGTGGGCGGCGGACAACGGTAACTGGTGCAGGAGCACTGCAGCAGCCTCCACGACGGACCCCGGGTGCGCCGCTCGCGGACCACTGGTCAGCACACCCTCCACCACGTCCACGAGCGTCCGGGTCTGCTCAGGGGTGAAGTGATGTTTGCGGGTCTTTCGCGCTGAGGCCAGCAGAGCGCCGTACAAGCTGTCGGTGGTGGTGGGATCGGTGAGCTGGCGCAGCACGGCTCGTCCGGCATCGGGGTGCGGGCTGCCGTCCAGTGCGCACACCGCCTCGATCAAGCCGGCATGCTCGGCTTGCTCCGCAACACCGGAGCACACGGCGATCGCCTCCGGCCCCCACTGCGGGTCGGCCATCAGCCGGCCCAGTGCCTCGAAGCGGCGCATCCAGGAAGCTCCGCCGGAGACCAGGGTCTCCTCCAGCAGCCGTTGCACCACGGCCTCGCGGATGCGGCTCGGGGAGACCTGCCCGCCACCGTAGGCGGCCCACCGGGTCAGCTCGTCCCAGTCGGCCGCGCTGAGCACTCCACCATCGAGGACGCGGTCGAGGAGCAAGTCGACGCGCCGGTCCCGGCCCGCGGGCGGTGAGCCGTCGCCAGAGCGGAGGAACGCTGCCGCGGCGGGACCCCCCTCGTGGCGGGCGATGGTCTGGATCGGCAGAAGCAAGCGGTACGGGAGGAGGCCGAGCACCTCTTCGTAACGGCGGACGGACGAGGCGGTCACCGGAACGAGGCCGTTCTCCCAGCGTGACAGGCAGCTTGGGCTGCCTCCTGCGTACTGCCAGTCCTCGCGGTAGACGGAGGCGAAGCCGGTCAGCCGCCGCAGTGCCGGGTCGGCATGACTCAGCCGATGCGCCCGCAGTAGCCATCCGGCCCGCACTTGCCAGGGGACCAGCCGGAGGACCGGAGGCCCTGCCGCAGCCGTTCGTGCCACGTCTGTCCCCCTGGCTCGCCCGCCACCCCCACCGGAACTGTCCGGCTTACTCCACATTGGACCGCTTCCTCGACCGCGGCGAGGCGGTTTCCGGACGGCGGGACAGGGGCGCTGGTCGTGGAAGGGGGGTTAATGAGCTCCAACGCGCTCATATGCGGTCATATGCGGTCAATTAAGCTCCGATGCGCTCCAGGGACGAGCCCGCACACGGATGACCACCCCGGACAACCGGCGCCCGGGTTGGGCCCGGTGATCGACTCTTCCTGGACGAGGGCGGGCGACGTCGGCGGAACGTGCGGCGGCGACCGCCGTGTATGACCAGCCGGGCAGCGGGACCCCCGATCCGCAGTGCTGTCAGTCGAAGACACAACTACTGACGCCGGCGGGCAGGCTGCGGTAGGAACTCACCTTGTTCTTCCATGAGACGGGGAGGTTCACCCGGCCGTTGGGGGCAATGCGCACGTAGTTCCCTCCCAGGTTCTTGTCCCAGAAGACGCAGACGTACCTGGTGCTCATGTTCGCGACGGAGTTGGCCCGGTCGTTCCACCCATAGCCCGGGGCCGCCAGATTCGGGTTGTACTTCACCGCGTTCTGGTCGTCGTAGATGTCCCCGCCCGCGTTGTCGTAGTCCCACATGCACCAGTCGCCGGCCTCGCACTGAGCCCAGCTGTTCGCACCAGCAGGAGACTGCTGACCGGCCGAAGCGGCCGAGGCGCCGCCGATGGTGAAGGTGCTGGCCAGCACGATCGCCGTGAGCGCCCGCGTAACTTTGATCATTGGGTTCCCTTCGAGAGCGCAGGCATGTCCGGGCGAAATGCTCGCGCACCGGGCTGCACCTGCACGGAGCCAAGTCTGAGCCAGAATCCCCACCTACGGTATGCGGCGTCAAGGCAGCGATTCCTCCACGGACGGAGAACACCGGGGTGCTGCCGGTTGACGTGAATATCGCGGAGAGGACATGTGACGTGCAGGTGCACTGCGGAGGGCGTCGGGTGAGCGGGCTATGGCGTGCGGTCTGGTCGTTGTTCGCTGTTGGCCGCGGGCCTGCCGCTGTCCACCCATACGGATGCGCCGAGCCGCTGGTTGCGCCGGGCCGGACGAGTCGGTGGAGGTCCTAGTGGTGGTGGAACGCGTTGCCCCTGCACCGGTAGCTCTATGCGACCCCCGGTTGGTGGAAGAGGTCACAGACGACATCGCCACAGTGAGCACGTGGTGGTTGGAGGGCGGCCCCGACGAGACACGTTTCGTCTTCGACGTCTGGTCGGACACCCCCAGGCCAATTGCCGACCGACGTCTGACTTGCCGGCTCTGTTCAGGACTTCCGGTTCCGGGTCAACGTCTGTGCAGCGATCACCGGGCGTGCCCGCCGACGTTGGAGGACACCTTCAGCCAGTTGCCCGAAGCCGAGCGGGCTTCCAACTCGTTCGCAAGCGAGTTCTCCTCGCATGACGGAGAGCGGCGGCTGCACGGAAGTTGAACCAGGCCCCACAAGGGCTCTGGTCAGCTCTATTTGGTCGCGTACACAGGGTGACTGTTGATCTTCGCCTTGGCGGGTCTAGTGGTCGTAGGCGGTCAGCGTGCGCATGACAGGCTGACCGCGCAGGAAGCTAACTCCCCTCATCAGGCTCCCCTTGGAATCGATCATCCAGGGAACGGGGGAGGCGCTCTACCGGCGGACCGCCGAGATCAGTCCGCCGGGCCGCTCCTCGCGCTGCGGCGGGGTGCTGATCGGGCGGCCGTAGGCGGCAGCGCGCTCGCGCAGGGTGTGGCTGTCGGCCGCCCAGCCGTGCGCGGCCAGCCAGCCCACCGGGTCGTCGGGCATCTCCGAGACCCACATGGACGCCGCCGATCCCGGCGCGGCGTCCGCGCCGAAGCGCTCGATCACGCCGCGCGAGCCCAAGGTCAGCCCCATCCGACTGCCAGCCGCCGACTGCGTGCTGATCCGGGCCAGCAGTAGCTCCACGGCATCCTCGGGCAGATAGATCAGCAGCCCTTCGGCGATCCACGCGGTCGGCACGGCTGGGTCGTGCCCTGCGGCGGCCAGCGCGCCTGGCCAGTCCTCACGCAGATCCACCGCGACGGTGATCCGCTCGCAGCGTGCGACGGCCCGCTCCTGGCGCAGCACCGAAGCCTTGAAGTCCAGTGGCGCGGCGGTGTCGACCTCGAACAGCCGGGTGCCCTCGGGCCAGTCCATCCGGAAGGCCCGGCTGTCCATGCCGGCGCCGAGCAGCACGACCTGCCGGACCCCGGACGCGGAGGGTTGCAGCAACAGGTTGGCGTGGTCCTTAGTCGTGATGTCG
>NZ_JAPVLS010000013.1:0-23538 GCF_027158125.1 Streptomyces sp. H39-C1 | reverse complement strand
ATGGAGAACGACACGGCCAGTCGGCGGCGTCGCGCGCCCTCGTCATCGGGCAGCGGCGGCGAGGAGAGCCACAAGGCGCCGGCGCTGGCGAAGGCCTGTGCCAGTGGGTCGCGGAACAGCGGGTTCTCCCGCTCGGTCTCCAGTGCCCGCACCCTGGCCACCCCCACCGCCGTGGCCCACACTCCCGACGGCTGCACCCGCTCCCGCTCATCAGTCACCAGGCCAGCCTAACGATCGATTCCAAGTGGCCCGATGAAGGGGGCTGGCCTCATGCCGCGTTGGGTCCGTGCTGTGGCTGCGGATCCAGAGCACCTGGGACGTCAGCGTGGACCAAACGATCGCCCGGGCGCACCAGCCGCCGTAGGCGCCCACCGACAGCCCCGGCTGTTGTAAGAGGCCCCGGGGCAGCACCGGACGACCACGCGTCGGGACCTTCCCGCGACGGGCTGATCACCTGGCCCAAGGAATACGCCGGGTCGGAATACACACTGTCCATCGTTTCGCGCACGCCGTGATCAGCCGTCAGGGCCGTCACAGGTTCCCGATGGTGACGACGTGCGCCTGGATTTTGCCGTTGACCGGGCCCGGGCCGCATCGTTTCGCGATCGCCGCGGCGCACGCCGCAGTTGCCTCGGCAAGGTCTGCGCCGGTGCGCTCCTCGATCTCGGCACGCAACGGTGTCCCCTGGCAGTACGCGGTTGCCGGCACCTGCGCCGACGCCGCGCGGCTGCGCGCGGTGATCGTCTCGTGGCGCGGTGCGGCGGTGAAGCCCGCACGTGCCAGGTCGGCGGAGATGGCGTTCAGATCGGAGTGTCCGTGTGGTGTGCGTGCCAGGAAGCGCGGAGGGCAGTCCGGATACACGCCGGCGAGTGTGTTGGTGACGATGTCCGCGAACTCGTTCTCCTCGATGCGATCCCATACGTTGAACAGCAGGGTTCCGCCGGGACGCAACACGCGTCGAGCCTCGGCGAATGCGCGGCTCTTGTCCGGGAAGAACATCACGCCGAACTGGCAGAAGACCACATCGAAGCTCGCGGCCGCGAAGGGCAACCGCATGGCGTCGGCCTGCTGCCACCGCACCGGTCGCGTGGCGCCGACGGCCTCGGCATGATCGAGCATCGCCTGGTTCAGATCGGTTGCCACCAATTCCACAGGCTCGGGCAGCGCTCGTGCCGCCGCGCGCGTGACGACGCCCGTGCCGGCAGCGATCTCCAGAACCTGGGCCGGAACAAGATCCGCCACGCGGCGGGCGAGGTCCTCGGCGTAAGGCTCAAAGATCAGCGGCACGAGGTGGTCGTCGTAGAACTCGGGAATCGAGCCTGCGAACACCGCATCGGAACCGGGCCCGTCCACAAGGTCTCCGTTCTGCCGAAACCCCTTTCGATCATACGACGGTTCACCGCCCCAAGGCCGCCCCGCGCGATCCGGCTGTTTCGTGGCTCCGAAAATCCGGCACCCGAAGACAGAGGTACGGAAGCGACGCGGCGCCACACAGGTGCTGGGCATCGGAGCCAACCGCACTGACCCGGACGGTATGACGTACGTCTTCGGCTACGACGTCGACGGCCGACAGCCCACCGCCACCTCCCAGGCCGCCGGCCGTGCGCGCGGCGGCGATGGCTGTTCTGGATGTACGTGAATACCTACGGCCGGTTGGAGTTGGACATGAACAGGCGTCTGGAGCTGGACGCCCGCGTGCCGGGCGCTGGTTGCTCCTGCGGGTTCGGTGAGGTCATCGGGGGGAGGGTTGGTGAGCTGCACGCCTTGACCCCACGCGGCAGGCAGACACATCCGCTGCTCGGCTCCACGGTTGATCAACAGGCCTTTGCCGGGTCGTTTCGCTGTTCGGTGTGTTCGTATCCGGCTTCCCGCAGCAGCTCGTGGTCGTTTCCAGTTCAGGTGACGCGGGTGTGTGCCTGGCGTAGTCGGTCGTTGACTTCTGCAGTTCCCTCGCGCGGGTGTAGAGCTCGCCTTCCAGGACCCTGCTTCGGCTGCCGTCGGGTGCGCCACGGGCCGCGATGAGTTGGGTGACCTCTTCCACCCGGTGCACGATCAGGACGACCTTGCCGTCGTGGTCGAGGACGGGCGCGTTGACCGGGCTCCAGTACCGTTCCTCCCACTCGCCGGGCCTCTGCGTGGGCTGGACGTCATAGCGCTGCAGGGCCTGTGTCGGCCCATCGGGCCGGGGCCGTCCGCGCCGCGATGGGCCGTACGGGCCCGTGCCAGCCCCGCCGAGGGCGAGACACCAGGGCGTGGACGGGGCCTGGACCCGGTGAGCTGGGCCGGCAGCACTGCCTGAGCCGGCCCTGCGTGGGCGGTGCGACGGACGCACGTGCGGTGCGGTGCGCGTGAGTAGGCCCCTTCGGCGACCGTGACGAACGGTGGCGTGTGCACCGCACCGGGCACCCCCCACCCTGTCCGCCGGTGCGGCCGTCACAGATTGCGTTGACCGGGCTGCTCTATGCACGGTCGGCGGACATGCTCCGTGATCCTATGAATGAGGACTGACATTTGATACGCGAGAGCGGTTGGGTGGCGGTGGCGGTGGTGGTGACGCCTTTTGCTCGGTAATGGCGTGATGGGAATCCCCTCACCCGACAGCTCGGGTACTACATTAATCAGGTGACGGCCAGCGGGAGCGGGCGTCCCGGCTGAGGACCAGGGTGCGGCGCCCCGGACGACGGCCGGGCCCAGGCGACACCACCGCGTCGCCGGGGAAGGGGCGGAAAGGTAGGCGAATTTTGATCTTTCTGGGTCCAGTGCGCCTGCAGTAGCGCCGCACTAGCTATTCCGGAGTCAGTACCGGTGATTGTTCCCGAGCACGGTCGGCGTCCGAGCGAAACCCGAGGCGGCGGTCGGCCGCCCGTACGGATGACAAGCCACGCTCCTACGGTCCGGACGTGCCGCGCCCGTCGGATCCGAGAGAGCAGCGCCTGGGCGCCCGGGTCCGGGCGGCCGGGCGCTTCCCCGAGAGGTGATTGGGATGCGGACTGGCACGGGTGTCATAGCTCTTGCGCTGGCAGCGGTGTTCGCAGTACCCGCAGCGGTCGGCATGGACCCCGGCGCGGCGTCGCGGGGGACGACCGGCAGACTGAAGGTGAGCGCGCAGGCGGCACTTGCTACGACCGCGACCCGTCCACTGATCGTGCGGGGCAACACCTGGTATGTGCGTGATTCGCTGAGCAGCGACCCCGCCACCACGACGTTCAGCTACGGCACTTCCGGGGACCTGCCGATGTCAGGTGACTGGGACGGCAACGGCACTCTGACACCGGGCGTGGTGGCCGGCAACACCTGGTACTTGCGCAACAGCAACACCAGCGGCATAGCCGACATCACGCTCACCTATGGCAGTCGCGGGGACATACCGATCGTCGGTGATTGGGACGGCAACGGCTCCTTCACTCCGGGTGTGGTGCGGGGCGACACCTGGTACCTGCGTAACAGCAACACCAGCGGTGTGGCCGACATCGCGCTCACCTACGGCAGTGCGGACGACCGCCCGGTGGCCGGTGACTGGGACGGCAACGGCACGTTCACTCCGGGTGTGGTGCGGGGCGACACCTGGTACCTGAGGAACAGCAACACCAGCGGCATAGCGAACACCACCCTCACCTACGGCAGCGCGGGCGACCGCCCCGTGGCCGGTGACTGGGACGGCAACGGCACGTTCACCCCAGGCGTGATGCGCGGCGCCAACTGGTATCTGCGCAACAGCAACACCAGCGGCGTGGCGAACGTGTCGTTCGCTTTCGGCAACGCCTGTGACATCGGCCTTTCCACCGCCTCCACCCTCGTCCGCGAGCGCGGCGGCCGCCCGCTTGCCGCGTCGCTCGCGGGACGGCACATGACCGTGCTGCCGACCGGAGCCAAGGTGGTTGCACTGACCTTCGACGCCGGGGCCAACGCCGCCGGCCTGCCCAAGATCCTCAACGCCCTGCAGAACGCCTGCGCGCCGGCAACGTTCTTCCTGACCGGGACATGGACCAACGCCTTCCCCCAGGACACCCGGCTGCTCCGGCTGCGCTACCCGACCGGCAACCACTCCTTCTCCCACCCCGACCTGACGACCCTCAGCGACGCCGCCGTACGCGATCAGATCCTGCGCACCCAGGTCGCCGTCCAAGCCGGCGCCGCCTACGATCCGCGGCCGATGTTCCGCTTCCCCTTCGGCGCCAGCGACGCGCGGACCCTCTCCATCGTCAACGCCCTCGGTTACGCATCGATCAACTGGACCGTCGACACGCTCGGTTGGAAGGGCAACTCCGGCGGCCAGAGCGTGTCCACCGTCGTGAACAGGGTGCTGGCCAACCTGCGGCCCGGCGAGATCGTGCTCATGCACGTGGGCTCCAACCCGGACGACGGCAGCACCCTGGACGCGGACGCACTGCCCACGGTCCTCTCCGCTCTGAGCGCCCGCGGCTACTCCCTCGTCACGGTGGCCCAGTTCACGTGAGGGACCGGGGCGGGACCTTCAACGGCCCGACGCGCTGATCACTGCGGCAGAAGGTTGTCCTGGAGCCTTGCGGACCAGGAGACCGACCGCCTCCTCACGGCCCGCTCGGCCGGGACCAGAGTGATCGTCGGGCGGCCAGCCGGGCCGCCCGACGCAAGACGGCCTCTGTAGGGACGTGTTCCACGGCAAGGCTTGGTCGTTCGGGCCGTCGTCGGCAATACGTGCAATGAGGATCATCGCAGACGCCTTCACACCACCGGTCGCACACCACGCACAGCGCTGCGTCATACCGTTCGCAGTACTCCTGCCTGGTGCCGCACCGCTGGCATGATCCGGACTCCGGCCGGACGGCGGAGGGGCGCTTACGTGGCATCCCCCTGTACGAGGTTCAGCATCTCCGCATCCACCATGGCTGAGACGGATCGCCATAGGAGTCCATGATCGTGCGGGAACGGTAGAACTCGTCAAGCGGATGCACGCGTCGCCGGAGCTCCCGCGACGATCCTGGCGGAAGTCCGCACAGCGCCTGCTCCAGCATCTCCCGTGGATGAGGGTCAGAGGGGCAGCACGCCTCAACTCCGCAGCCACGGAGCTGAGGATCTCTCAGCCCACGGGCCGGCCCGTGAACGGTGCCGATCCATCGCGTCACCGCATCGGCGATGGCCCCCGGCCACAGATGTGAATCCTCGAACGTGGCAATCTCGCTCTGTGTGCGTGCCGAGACCCCAGAAACGGTCTTCCTGCCATGCTCCGGGCGGAGCCTGCGCGACAGCTTGGCGCGCACCTGGCCTGGCGGTCTACGCGCCATCGGCCTTTCGTCGGTTCGTCATGGACGACATCCTTACAGAGGGAAGCCATTCCGATCAATGCAGTTCGACTTCGATCCCCCTTCGGGGAACGCGAACCCACGGCCTTTCGCCATCTCCCCTGGACGGTGCTTCACGGAGGCTGTGCTGGCGGAGATCATCTGTTCCTGGCGTGCGCTATGCCTCGACTTCCGGCTCCCGATCGGGGAACGCGCGCAGCCTCAACTGTGGCGCCCGGTGGTCGGCTTGTATCGCCCATCTGGATCGTCCGCCAGAATTCCCTTCCCATCGCGCCTTCTGGGCATCGTGCGAGTGACTGCTGCCGATGACCAGATGGCTCACTCTCAACTGTGCTGCGGCCACGAAAGACGTCACATCGGCAGCTGCCTCCGCGCCATTGCACGGTGGGGCCCCCGGTGGGCATGGGAAGGAGGCGTCGCGTACAACTTTCCTTGGCCATGGGGTGTCTTGCAGTGAACACACGGCCGCGTGGGCCCTGTGGTCAACGGGCAAGGGGGTTCCGATGGGACGGCGTACACAAGCATTTCTGGCCGGGTGCGGGCTGGCGGTGCTGTTGCTGGCGGCCGGTCCGGCGGTCGAGGCGCGGGCGGCTGCCGACCCGGTGGACGCCACGGTCAGTCTGCAGTTCTACAACCCGCAGGTTGCGCCCGGCCGGCAGTTCGATCTGGACGTTTTCGGCCACCTGAAGTCAGGCACGTTGGACACATTCCGCACCTTGGTGCACCTGCCGAAGGGCATGACTCTCGTCCCCAACGCGGACCGGAACTGCAAGGCGACGTCGGCGAACCAGCGAGAGATCGCCTGCACTCCCGGTGAGCCGGGAGCGACCATCCAGGTGGCGGACGATGTGCCGGTCGGCACCGAGCTGACGATCACCGCGTCGGCCGACATCGGCGACGCGGTCGACAGCCATCCGGAGGACAACACCGCCCGGCAGGTGGTGCTGGTCAAGCCGGGCGCGGACTGGAGCGTCAAGTGGACCGGCCCCACCACCCCGGTGCAGCCCGGCAGCACACCGGTGACCACCAAGCTGGTCGTCACCAACCACGGCGCGGAGGCCGGCGTCCCGTACATCATCACCAGCGGCCCGTCCGACTACCCGGCACAGATGGAGCTCTACGGGAAACAGGACAAGAGCTGCGGCACCGCCACCGAGGGCCACGGCCTGATGTGTAACCCCAAGACATCGGTACCGCCTGGCGGATCGATCACCTTCACCTTCCGCTTCACTGTCTTCCCCGCGGCACTCGGCAAGGAACAACGCCGGGAGGCACGCGTCACCTCCGACCGTGCGCCGTCGGAGCAGGACATCAACGACAACAGCACGGCGCTGGTGGTCCACGTCTCCGACAAGGCCGCGCAGCCGACCGCCAAGCCGACCATCTCGGCCCCCAGCCCGGGCCCCGGCGGCACCACGCCTGCCACCCCGCCCGGCGACCAGCTCGCGGACACGGGAGCGGCCGACACCGGACCCGCGCTCCTCGCAGCAGGAGCGGTCGCGGCAGTGGGCGGCGGCCTGCTGCTGGCCACGCGCGGCAGGCGCCGCAGCCGCAGCCACTGACGCCGGCACCGGCACCGGCGCCGACACTCGACAGCCGCTGCTGAGATCAGAAATGTGGGGGGACGGCGTCTCAACACGAGACGCCGTCCCCGGTGAGGATGGAGACGGTCGAGAGAGTGCTGAAGCGCGCTGGCGCGCCCTGGTGTGTGGGGTGGGGGCTGGGCAGGCTAGTTTGCTGGGGTGAGTCTTCTTGATGATGTGGCTGAGCGCGATGGCTGGCGCTGCTGGGTATGTGACGAACCGGTCGATCCCGACGAGTCGGTGAACGACCCGCGGGGGCCGAGTGTCGACAGCCGGACTGCCGACCGGAAGGCCAAGGTCGCCGAGCGGCTCGCGCACCGCGGGTGCAACAGCCGCAAGGGCGCGGTCAAGGTGGTCATCGCCTGGCCGGAGCGCCTGTATGTGGTCGAGCCCGCGCCGCTGATCACCGTTGCCGGGAGGCTGGAGCGCAAGGGCGGCCGCGAGATGGTAGGTCGTTGTCCGACCAAGCGGGACGCCCAGGAGGCGGCGGATTGGCTGGTGGACCGGTTCTCCCGACTGGTGCCGGGGCTGCCGGTGACCGCCGACATCGAGGCGGGCGGCGGTCAGTTCCTCGTCGTCCTGGCCGCCGGCCGCCGCTGACCGGGTCTCACCGGTGCACCCGCCACCAGCTGAACCGACGCCCACGTCGCGTCGGCCAGTTGCCGCGCGGCGCAGGGCACGATGACGGGTCGCCGGAGCGCTCGGCTGCCTGGACCGCGCGGTGCCCGGCACCGCACGCCGGCTGCGGTGCAGACGGTACCCGCCGCCCGAGTGGGTGCCCAAGGTGTCCCTGTGACTCGTCTGTCCTCGTAGCGTTGCTTCGAGGGGCGACCGCCTGGGACAGCGAGGTCGCCGTTGGGAATGGGACGGGGGAGTGGTGGACAGCGAAGCGCTGATCGGTGGCATGGCGAACGCGGGCGCGGTTTTCCGCCGGGGTGCGCTGGTTGAACGGCCCGCGCCACGGAATGCGCAGGCCATTCACGCCTACCTCATTGCGTTGAGGGAACGCGGGTTCGACGGTGGTCCGATGCCGATCAGCCTCATCCCCGAGGGCCGTGAGGAGTTGACCTTCGTCCCCGGCGACGTTGCCTTGCCGCCGTTTCCGCGATGGGTCATGACGGCAACCGCCCTGAGATCGGTTGGTGGTCTGCTCCGACGCCTGCACGAGGCGAGCGCGCTGGTGCCGTTGGACGCCACGGCCGACTGGGCTCGGGACCTGGCCGACCCGCTGGGCGGCACCATGCTGTGCCACAACGACGTATGCCCGGAGAACGTCGTCTTCCGCGACGGCCGAGCCGTCGCACTGATCGATTTCGACTTGGCCGCTCCGGGCCGGCCTGTCTGGGACGTTGCGATGACCGCGCGCTACTGGGTCCCGACGCTGGATCCCACCTCCGCTGCCCTCAAGTATCCCGACGGCCTGGATGCACCAGCGCGGCTGCGGCTGCTGGCTGACGGCTACGGAATGTCTCCCCACGACCGAGCCGAGCTGCCCGGAGTGATCGAAGAGGCGACCGAGGTGGCCCGGGCCTTCGTCGCCGGCCGCGTCTCTGACGGTGACCCCGTCTACCTTCACGCACTGGCCGGGCACGGCGGTTGGGAACGCTGGGACCGCCTCCAGACCTGGCTCGCGGCCCAGCGGGAAAGGTTCACGGCGGCGTTGCTGGCCTGAACTGTCGGCGTACACCCGTATCTGACACTGGCAAGATTTTCGTAGCGAAGATCGTCTTTGCGCCGTCGCCAACCACACCGAGGGGAGCACGCCAGCCGTGGCAGACGTCAGAGTCAACCTTGACGCGAACGCGTTGTGAGTCGAGTATCGCCGAAACCCGATCGGGAGATGCATAAAGGATTCATATAAAGCTGCTATGCTTCAGGCATGAGTCGCCGAGACGCCGCGCACGGCGCTTCCGATGCCATCGGGTCAGCCCTCTACGGTCTGGCCACCAGGGCAGTGAGACGCCTTCCCCGCGACATGAGCCTGACGTCCGCCGCCACCTTGGCCACCCTGGACAAGACCGGCCCGCGACGGATCACCGATCTGGCGGTGGCCGAGGGCGTCACCCAGCCCGCGATGACCGTCCTGGTCCGGGTGATGGAGGAATCCGGGCTGGTCGAGCGGAAGGGCGATCCGTCCGACAAGCGGGTCACGCTGGTGTGCCTGACCGAGGCCGGCGCGTCGTACGTCCGGACGCGACGCCAGGCGGGCGTCGACGCGTACGCGCGGTTGGTCGACGAACTCACCGGTGACGAGGTCGAGGCCTTGACAGCAGCCCTTCCGGCGCTGCTGCATCTGGCGGAGCTCGAAAGCTACGCCCGAGAGGAGTCGGACCGGTGACCGAGGCCCAGGCTCATGACCAGCCCATGAGTACTGCCCTGATACCTTCCGAGGCACGTCTGCTGGTCCCCGCCCTGGTGTTCATCGCCCTGGTCGTGGCGGCGGTCGCCAGCCTCGGGACGCCGCTCATCACCAGCGTGGCGACCACGTTCCACGTCTCCCTCGACAGCGCGCAGTGGACGCTGACCATCGCCCTGCTCAGCGGCGCCGTCGCCACACCCGTCCTCGGCCGGCTCGGCGCCGGTCCGCACCGGCGGGCCACGATTCTCGCCACGCTGGCGATCGTCGTCGTCGGCAGCGCGCTCACCGTGCTGCCGCTGCCGCTGCCGTTCGCCTGGCTGCTCGTGGGCAGAGCGGCCCAAGGCGTCGGACTCGGTCTCACGGCGCTGATGATGGGCGTGGCCCGCGACCATCTTCCCGAGGAGCGAAGCGCGGCCACGATCGCCCTGATCTCAGTGGTCTCCATCATCGGAGCCGGCGTCGGCTACCCGCTGGCCGCGCTGCTCGCCGAGTTCGGCGGACTGCGGGCCGCCTACGGCCTCGGCCTGCTCGTCACCGCCATCGCCTTCGTGACCGCGTGGCGCTCCATGCCCGCAGCTCCCGAAGGCCGCTCCGCTCACGTGAACGTGGCCGGTGCGCTCGTCCTGGCGGGTGGACTGCTCCTCGTCCTGTTCCTGGCCGGCGAGAGGAGCCTGTGGAGCCGACACCTCGCCGTGGCGGTGACCCTTGCTATCGCCGCCGTACTCCTGCTCTGCGTCTGGACCGTTTCCGAACTGCGAACCAAGACGCCCCTGGTCGACGTCCGGGCCGTACGGCACCCGGCGGTCGCCGGGGCGAACATCGTCATGTTCGTCGGCGGGAGCGGCATGTACCTCCTGCTCACGCTCATCACCCGCTACGCGCAGACGCCGCACAGCGCCGGCTACGGCTTCGGACTGACCACCTTCGTGGCGGGGCTGGTCCTCATCCCGTTCTCCGTGCTGGGGTTCGTCGCCGGCAAGCTCACGCCGCGGGTCCGCGAACGGATCGACGGCCCCCTGCTCCTGGCCGGCAGCGCCGCCATCGTCGGCGGCGGGTTCGTCCTGTTCGCCACCGCCCGGTCCAACCTGGCCGAACTGCTCGCGGCCATGGGCGTGCTGGGCTTCGGCGTCGGCAGCTTCTCGGCCGCCATGCCCGGCGTCATCCTGGCCGTCACCCCCACGAGCGAGACGTCGAGCGCCATGAGCTTCAACTACGTCGTCCGCAGCGTCGGGTACTCCCTGGGCAGCGCCATCGGCGGTCTGGTCCTGGCCGCCGGCACCGCCACGGGCCGCCTCTTCCCGAACGACGACGCCTACACGACCGCGGCGCTGGTCGGCGTCGCCGCGATGGCGATCACGACGATGGCCAGCCTCGCCCTCGCCCGCCGACGCTCACCCGAGACCAATCCGATCACAGCCCCAGTCGGTGTGCCCGGCCTGGGCCGGTCGAGTCGAACCGGAAGCTGAGGATTGAAGCCGTCCGACTTCGACGCCGTCTCCGTCGGCTCGCTGACCCACAGCGCGCCGGCCATGGATCTGAGCATGCTTCCGGTCATCAATTCCGAACACAGGAGGTACCGTGGCCAAGGGCTACTGGGTCAGCGTCTACCGCACCATCGCAGATCCTAAGAGGCTTGCTGCCTACGACGAGCTGGCCGGTCCAGCCGTCAGGGCCGCGGGCGGGCGGCTGCTCTCCCGCGGCAGCCGGGTCGTCGCACACGACGCCGGAATCGCCGAGCGCACCATCCTGATCGAGTTCGACAGCTTCGAACAGGCGGTCGCCGCACGCGCGAGTGCGGCCTACCAGGAGGCGCTGGCCGTACTTGCTGACGGCGTCGAGCGCGACTTCCGCATCATCGAGGGCCTCGACTGACGATCGAGGCTGCGTCGGCGACGGACACGAAGCCGACTGCGGGGATCACCCCGGCTCGTCAGCGCGCCGCACCGACACGAAAAGCGTCAGGCCGCCAGTGGCATCGGCGGTGATGTCCAGTCCGGCGACGGTTCCCGGCGGCGCGGCGGCACGGACGTCGGCCTCGATGTCGGCGGGGGTGCGTTCGACGAGGTTCCAGCGGCCGACGTGGGTCATCAGGGCGGCGTAGGGTTGGGGGTCGCGATGTTGGAGAAGTAGAACGTGCCTCCGGGGCGGTACAGGCGGGACAGAGTGGTGCGGATTAGGGCTCGGGTGCTGGTCGGTGATGGGAGCGTGCAGGAGGTAGTCGTCGAAGTGGTGGCCGTGGTTGAGCCGGCGGGAGGCCTCGCGCCGCGTCAGGTTGGAGAGCCTCAGCACATGTAGCGGCGGCGAAGGTGGGCGATCAGTACGACCTGATGACGCAGGAGCGGGATGCCGGCACGGCTTCCCATGATGCGCTTTTGAAGCTCCACGTCGGTGATTCGGCCCTCGTCGACTCCGGGGTTGTGAGGCGTGGTGATGCCCTGGGCGACCGCAGTTGGTCTTCGCGCAGGGCGGTAGCGATGCGGGCGAGGGGCGTCAGTCCGCTGTTGGTGAGTCGTCTGAGCCAGCTGAGCCAGTCCGGTAGAGGGGTGGCATCGCGGGTGTCGAGCCTGGCGGCGAACTCGCGGACCAGGTCGTGGGTGCGCTTGAGCTCCGGGCAGTGTTCGAGCGGCCGGCGCAGACGCTCGGCGGTCTGCGGGCCGTGCCGGTCGGGGGCGGTGATGATCCAGCGTGCGGCTTCGCGTGGGGACGGCGGTCGTTCGCGGGCTCGTTCAGGGGTAGGGCCACGCCTGAGGGGTGCGAGAGCCATCTTCACGCGCTGGTAGTGCCTCAGGTAGCCCTTGCCGACGAGTTCCTGGTGGAGGATCTTGGCGTTGTGTTCGCCCTCGTCCCAGCGTTGCTGCAGGTAGTCAAGATCGAGAACAAGTTCAAAGAAGCGCACATCAAACACCCTCCAGAACGCGATCAAGTGCCGCCCGGCCTACAGGTCCCCAATTCGGCTTGCCACCGGGAATGCCCCGATCTCCGTTCTGCCCCATGACCATCAGGAAGAGGCTCTTCAAAGCGGCCAGCCCGCGGGCGCGCCGGATCGCCGCCTCGTCTGCATGCGCATACATGTCGAAGAACCGTGAGGCCGTGCCCGCGGGCAGCAGCACCCATGCGGCGGCGAGGTCCCACGCCGGATCCCCGGCGAACATGTCACCGAAATCGACGATGCCCGAGAGCGTTCCGTCCGAGACGACGACGTTCGCGGGATGCAGGTCGCCGTGCACCCACACCGGCGGGCCCTCCCACGCGTCGGCAGCAACGGCGTCTTCCCAGACTGCCCGAATATCGGCAGTGATGTCGTCGGGGGCAACGGCCTGGAAGAAGTTCTCGAAGCCGTCCGTGCAGTTCCTGGGATGGGCACCGCGGTCCGTAGCGATCGGCGCCTCGGCGGGCGCCTCCACATGGAGCGCCCGGAGGAAGCCCGCCAGCGTGTCGGCCGCGTGATCGCCGCGGCTGATCGAGCCGTGGTCCAGCGGCTCGCCGGGAACCCACGTCATCACCGTCCAGTGCTTGGGGAAGCGCTCGGACGGTTCGCCGAACCGCACCGGGATCGGCACCGGGAGCGGCAGGCGCGGGGCCAGCACGGGGAGCCACCGTCGCTCCTTGAGCTGGAGCTCCGGGGTGGGGTCCATGCGCTGCATGCGCACGGCCAACTCGTCCCCGAGGCGCCACATTTGGTTGCCCCAGCCGCCCGCCACCTCGCGGACGGCCAGCCCTGCAAGGTCTGGATGTTGCTCCTGCAGCAGGTCGCGGACCAGGTCGGCGGTGATCTCGATCTCGGCGTCGGTCATGCGAAGTCACAGTACTGAGGCGGCAGGCGGAGGGGCTCTCGCTCCTGAACATTTCGCTGTGATTCCTCTGGCATCACCGATTTGGTTTCAGAGAGCGGCAGATCAGAGGCTTTGGGACGAACCGACCCCCAAGTTCAGAGAAAGGAAGCAAGTTGAGTGCCTGTTGGAGGTGTCTCGTCTATGCCGGTTCGGTTGGTGTGGACAGCGAGGCCGTGACTCCCGCGCGGGCCAGCTCGTCGGTGATGATGCAGATCACCGTGCGGGCCATGAGCGGCAGGATGACGTCCTTGCAGTTCAGCTGTATGACGGGGTCGCCGGTGCGCTTGTCGTGGACCGTGACGTTGTTGGGGCTGTAGAAGTGCACGTGGGCCAGCGCCGCTTCGAATGCTGTGGCAGTCAGTTCCTGACCGCTGTCAGTGGTACGCATCAGGCGGGGTCGGGCGGACTCCAGTGCGGCGACGGCGCGGTTGCGGTCGTCGGCCGCGACCGTGATCCGCCAGATCTGGTGCACGGCGAAGCCGTGCTCGGTGACGATGGGCAGTGTCCCTGGCGCGACGGTGATGCCGGCGCGGGTCGGTAGCGAGGTGATCGCCCGTCTCAGCCAGGGAGCCGCGCGCCCGTCGGCGACGGCTGCCCACTCCCTGGCGACCCGCCATGCGATTTCTGGATCGGCGTGCGCGGCCGCCTCGAAGTACCGTTCGACCGTTCCTCTGCTCTCGGCGTCATTGCGTAGGAGCTGACAGCCATCCTGGAAGAAGGTTTCAGCGCTGTCGAAGCTATGGGTCATCAGGCTGTCCTACCACTGAGCACCGACAGGGCCGACTCCGGAACGGCTGCAGCAGCCTCGCGTAGCTGCGCGGCGTGGCACTCTCGACCGCACCGTCTCGAGCCGGCCACCGTCCTGGGCAGCGGCAGCGGCAGGGTCGGCCCGGCCCTGGGCTTGACGCACATGCTGTCCGCCGAGCACGCGTACCGGATCGGCTGGTATCCACGAGCCGGTCCGGTGCGCGTGCGGTGGTGGTTGTGGTTCCGGAGGGAAGCGGGGGTCAGTTCACTGGCCTGTGACGCGGGCGGAGTGGAGGATTGTTTCAGCCAGGGCGGGGGACCGTACGTCGATCAGCACGCTCACGTCCAGGGACGGGAGCGCCAGCGCGAATTCGGTCATGCCGGTTTGTTCGTTGGTGCTCGAGGACAGCGTTCCGCTCACTCCGCCGATGGTGATGGGGCGGGTGGTGGCCGCGGGGCCGAGATAGGTTGTGGAGAACGTTCTGCCTGTGCTGAACAGAACCTGTTGTCCCAGTCTCGTTGCCTCGGTGAGCGGCGTCAGGCAGGGGACCTGCAGCAGGTCCGGATGGTCGATGACCCGGTCCCGGCCGTGCGGACTGCACGGTTCCGGATTCAACGCCCAGCTCGCCGGGACCTCCAGTTGCAAATGGTGGAAGGAGGAGGGCCGCAGGCTGGGCGCGGCGGCCTGCTGGGTGCCGTCCCCCGGCCGGGCCGAGGACCACAGCCCGAGCCCCAGCGACACCGCTGCCAGCGCGATCGCTGCGCTTGAGGAGACGACCCACCGCCGGCGGATCACTGCCTTGCGCCGTACGCCCGTGGTCACGGCCTGCAGCAAGTGCGCCCCGCCGGGGGCGTCTGCCGCCTGTGCTCGAAGCGACCCACTCACCAAGGCGCCCAGTTGCTCGTCGTTCATGCTCTCGTCCCTCACTCTCATACGTCCTGTCTGGTGAGCCCGCGGGAGGTGCGCAGCGTCGCCAAAGCGCGGGAGGCTTGGCTGCGCACCGTCGCGGGAGAGCAGCGCAGCACCTCGGCGATCTGCTGGTCGGTCAGGTCCTCGTAGAAGCGCAGCACCAGAACCGCGCGCTGCCGCTTCGGTAGTCCGGCTAGCAGGTGCACGGCGGCGTGGCGCCGCACCACCGTGTCTGCGGCATCCCCCTGCTCCGCAGGGGACGACATTTCGGCGGTAGGCAGTTCACCGTTGGATCTGCGCCGGCGCCAGCTCAGATGTTCGTTGACCAGCATCCGTTTGACGTAGGCGTCGGGATGACCGAGGCCGCTGATGCGCCGCCACTGCCGGTACACCCGAATCAGTACGTCCTGCGTGAGGTCCTCGGCCAGATACCGATCCGAGCACAGCAGAAAGGCAAGCCGGAGCAGGGCCGGACCACGTGCCTGCACGTACTCCTCAAAGGAGCCCTCCATGGGTCTCATCACTGTTCCCCTCCCCGGCCGCACTTCGTGACGGCTCCACCGAAGAACGTCGTGACCGACCCGTTCTGTTGCACTGGGCCCTGCCCTTCGCCGATCCGGTATCCCGCGACCGAAATGGACTGGCCTCAGGGCCGGGCCTCTGGTCACCCGCGCCCCGGGGCTACCCAGCACCTCATCTCGTTCCCGGGGCGGGCGCGGCGGCCAGTTGGGTGGATCCCGTCAACGGGGGAGTGCCGCAGCGCTGGGCTTGCGTGTGTGCCGCTCATCCTGCGATGGCGATGGCGATGGCGGCGACCACGATCATTGCCGGCTGCGCTGCGGGCAGGAGTGCGGCGATGAGCCGGCGGCGCAGGCGGATGCCGCGGGCTGCGGGGATGAGGACGTAGATCAGGAGGACGAGGAGGGCGTAAAGGAATCCGGCGACGAGGGACGAACATGCCACCGACGTTGGAGGCTTCCAGGTCCTTATAGGTACAGCCAGGGGGAAGGCGCGCAGCATCGCCGCTGCAGCGCCATGCCCCGGAGGTGATCAGGTCCCAGGCGGCCCAGGTGGGCACGGCGCCTGTCAGGATACCGACGGCGCCGCTCGCCGCTCATGGACCACAGGTCGCGCCGGGTTGCCCATCAAGCTCCTGCATCGGCCGATCCGTGTCATCTGCCGACGCTCGCATTGCGCTTCACCTGCGCCGCCTGCGCGGCAGCGTCGCCGAGGCACCAGCGGACGACGACTTGACGGCGCTCGACCAACTCCTCGACGCCACCGGTCTGCACAGCGTCCTGCGCCGCGACGAACTGATGGTGCGCACCGAGCGCGCCGTCCGGGCGGCAGGACGCGCCTGAGGGCAAGCACGGACGTGCCGGCCGGTCGGTCGCCGGCCGGTGGCGGTCCTAGCGAGGGCCCGCGAAGAAGGTGTGGGCGAGACCGTCGAGAAGGTAGCCCAGGCGTCGGTCAAAGGTCTGCTGGGGGTCGACGGGGCGTTTCGGACCCAGCAGCGCCCGGGAGGCCAGTGGGTACCGGCCGGAGGCGGCGACGGTGTCGAGGTAGGACGGTCCGGTCTCGTCCCCGTCCGCTGCGGGCTGCTCGGCACGGCGCCGGTGCGCCTCCAGACGTTGGGCCTCCGCCGAGGCGTACCCCTGGACGAAGGCCACCAGGGTCCTCCAGACGTCGAGCATCTCGTCGATGTCGAGACCGTAGCCGTCCAGCAGGGTCAGGGTGGACTCCGTCATGGTGACGGTGTTGGGCCCGAAGCCGCCCGCGGTGATGGCGTGGCGGGTCAGCCAGGGATGGCGCAGCGTGACGTCGCGGAGGATGTGCGCCGCACCCGTCAGATCGGCGCGCCAGTCACCGGTGCGCGGGGGAGCGATGGCTTCGGCGCTGACGCGGTCGGCCATCAGGTCCAGCAGATCGTCGCGGCTGTCGACGTAGCGATAGAGCGACATGGCGCCGGCGCCGAGATGGTCGGCGACCTTGCGCATGGTCACCGCGTCGAACCCCTGGCCGTCGGCAACCTCGATGCCCGCAGTGGCGATCGCGTCGTAGGACAGCGCAGCGCGTGCCGCTCGTGCCGGTCGTCCGGCTTTCTCCCAGTTCACCATTTGCTTTCATCGTACGCGCTGCGTACGTTGTACGCATGGGTTGGATGTACGCGATGTACGCAACCGGATGCTCGCCTCTCGCCTCCGGTCCCGACCCCCTCCTGGAAGGAACTGACACGCCATGCCCACGTCCCGAGCTCCCGCCAGCGGCGCCCTCGCCGTCAAGGTACGGGGACTGATCAAGCACTACGGCCCGACCACAGCGCTCGACGGTGTGGACCTCGACGTTCGCCCCGGCGCCGTCCTCGGCGTGCTCGGCCCCAACGGGGCCGGCAAGACCACCCTGGTCCGCGTTCTGTCCACGCTCGTCCGGCCGGACGCCGGCACCGCCTACGTGGCCGGCTGCGACGTGCTGCGCCAACCCCGGCAGCTACGCCGCACGATCGGGCTCACCGGCCAGTACGCCTCGGTCGACGAGAAGCTCTCGGGCATCGAGAACCTCTACATGATCGGCCGGCTGCTCGACCTGTCCCGGCCCGACGCCCGGCGCCGCGCCTCCGAGCTCCTGGAGCGCTTCTCCCTCACCGAGGCAGCCCAGCGCACCGCCGGCACCTACTCCGGCGGCATGCGCCGCCGCCTCGACCTCGCCGCCTCCCTGATCGGCCGACCCGCCGTCCTCTACCTGGACGAGCCGACCACCGGTCTCGACCCGCGCACCCGCAAGGAGGTGCGGCGCATGGTCGGCGAAGGCGTCACCGTTCTGCTCACCACCCAGTACATGGAGGAGGCCGAGCAGCTGGCCTCCGAACTCGCCGTGATCGACCGCGGAAAGATCATCGCCCGCGGCGGTGTCTCCGAGCTCAAGGCCAAGGTCGGCCGCCGCACCCTGCGCATCCGCCCGGCCGACCCGCTGCACTTGAGCTCTCTGGCCACCGAGCTCGACGCCGCCGGCCTGACCGGGCTCGCCGCGACCGCGTTCGACCGCGAGACCGGGACCGTCGTCGTTCCCGTGCAGAGCGACGAGCAGCTCACCGCGCTCGTCGGCACCCTGGCCGCCCACGGCGTCGCCCTCGCCGACATCACCACCGAACTACCCACCCTGGACGAGGTGTTCCTGTCCGTCACCGGCCACCGGACCGGCATCTCCCAGGACGCCGCCCCCGCTCACCAGGAGGTCGCCGCATGAGCACCGCCATCCCCACCCGAGACCTTCCCGCCATCCAGCAGGGCGAGGCCGACGACCGCATCGGACTGCGCGCCGGCCTCCGGCACACCGGCGCCCTGGTCCGGCGCAACCTGCTGTGGATCAAGAAGGACCCGGAGTCGATGTTCGACGCCGTCCTGATGCCCGTCGTCTTCACCCTGCTCTTCGTGTACGTCTTCGGCGGCGCCATCGGCCATTCCCTCGGCGGCGGCCACCACCAGTACGTGCAGTATGTGATCCCCGGCATGCTTGCCATGATGAGCATGACCATCGCCCAGGGCGTGGGCACCGGCTTCAACGAGGACTTTCACAACGGCATCATGGACCGCTTCCGGACGATGCCCATCGGGCGCTCCTCCGTCCTGATCGCCAAGATTTCGGTGGAACTCCTGCGGATGCTGGTCGCCACCACCATCCTGATGATCGTCGCCGCCCTGGTCGGTTTCGAGTTCACCAACTGGGCCGGCCTCTTCGCCGCCGTCGGGCTGGCCGTCCTGTTCGGCTCGGCCATGATGTGGATCTTCCTGGTGCTGGGCGTCACCCTGAAGAACGCCCAGTCCGTGCAAGCCATGGGGTTCCTGGTCATGATGCCGCTGCAGTTCGGCTCCTCCATCTTCGCCCCGACCCGGTCGATGTCCGGATGGCTGCGCACCTTCACCGCGTACAACCCGATGTCGGGCCTGGCCGACGCGGCCCGCGGCCTGATGATCGGCGGCCCGATCGCCCACGGCCTGGTGGTCACGCTCGCCTGGAGCGCCGGGCTCACGCTGCTCATGGCGCCTATCGCCATCCACAGGTTCACGACCAAGAGCTGACGCGCAGCTCGGCAGCCACCGGTGGTGAGCGGGTCAGATCGTCGAGGTCATCGGCGTCGGTCGGCGGCGACGTCGTGTGCAACGACGCCGCACTGCTGAGCCTGACCTGTGGTCACCACTTTGTGTGACCGCTTGTCAGTGGTGGCGGCTACGTTGAGATCATTGAAGATCGGCCGCACTGGCCGGTCCGTGGGGAGGGGTGTGCCATGGCGGCTGCGCATGCGGAAGTGACGACGTATTTGGAGCTGTCGCAGGACGACGGCGGGGCGCACAAGTTCTACGAGGTGACCGTGGACGGCACAACGGTTTCCGTGCGATACGGGCGGATCGGCGCGGGCGGACAGCACCAGGTCTCGACGTTCCCCACGGCGGAGAAGGCGAAGGCCGCGGCGGCGAAGAAGATAGGCGAGAAGGTCCGGAAGGGATACGCGCCGGCGGTGGCGGGGCAGCGCGCCGCGCGTGCGGTGACGCGACGCCAGGTGACCTCGGCGCCCTCCACGGCGCGGGCGACGGCGCCGGTGCTGTGGCGGTTCCGTACGGGCGCTTCGGCCTTCGGGATCCATATCGACGAGGACCGCTGCTGGGTGGGGAACCAGCGCGGCGATGTCTACACCTTGGGCCACGACGGCGAGGTGCTGGCCCGGTTCTCGTTGCCGGACGGGGTCAAGTGCCTGGTGGCGGACGACTTCTGGATCTATGCGGGGTGTGACGACGGCAAGGTGTACGACCTGTCGTCGAAGGTGCCCTTCGCCGCCTATGAGATCGCCGACGACGTGGACATCTTCTGGCTGGACATCCACGAGGGCGTGCTGAACGTCGCTGACCGCAACGGCGGTCTGACCGTCATCGACCACGAGGACGAGTTCCAGTGGTCACGCCAGTCGGCGGGTTCGAGTGCGTGGATGGTGCGGGCGGACGACCGTGCGGTCTTCCACGGGCACAACCAGGGGGTGACGGCCTACGCGGCCGACGGCAGCGGGGAGTTGTGGCACACCCGGACCACGGGGAACGTGCTGTTCGGGTGGCAGGAGGACACCGCTGTGTACGCGGGCACGGGGCGGCGTGTGGTGGAGCGACTGTCGAAGGGGACGGGCCGGATCGAGGCGACGTACGCCTGTGACACCGCGGTGTACTCCTGCGCCACGTCCCAGGGCGGGCAGTACGTCTTCGCGGGCGATTCCGCCTCCTCGGTCTACTGTTTCGACGCGGACGGCACCCGGCTGTGGAAGTTGGGCACGGGCGGGGGCTCGGCGCTCTCGATGCAGTACCGGGACGAGAAGCTGTACATCGTGACGACGGACGGCTCGCTGGCCTGCATCGACGCGAGCGCGGCGGCGATCGCGGCGGCGCAGACCGGCACGGTGCCGGTGGCCAGGGATGTCAAGGAAGCAGCCGCGCTGCCGACCTACACCCCGGCGGCGACCGTGGCGACGGTGAGCGCGGTGCCCGCGCCGGGGACCGGGATCGTCGTGGAGTGCGTGCAGGTCGGCGGGCGGCTGCGGGTCCACGTCGTCTCGGACGGCTTTGAGCCGACGTGGCACGTTCAGTTCCCGCGCTCAATGCGGCAGATCGGCGCCCGCTATGTGGTGGACGCGCTGCACACCTCATCCGGCGGTTTCTACCGGGTGCGGGGCGAGATAAAGCAGCTGGTGTAAGGCTGCGGACGGTGCTCCCGGCTTCCTGCTCCCCTTCCCGGCCGGGCTGCGCTGCCTGCCCCCAGCGGCCCGTGGCTGGACCAGTTGCAGGCCATGCAGTGCTACTGCGCCGCCGTACGGCCAGCGGAGTTGCGACGGCTACCACTCCTGGAGGGCCGCCGGCCTGGCCGGTAACGCCCCGTGTGCTGGAACTGCTCGCTGCCTGGTGGCCGGTGCATGCCGTACGGGTCCTTGGGTTTCCGGCGATGGGCGTACCTACGGGCGTGAGTGACGAGGTTTTCGTGCGGGGTGCGGCAGTTGGGTGGACGTTTCCGCGAGGGCACCGTGCTCCTCGTCGACCGGCATCGACGGTAGGGCCGGGCGCCCGCGCCCGGCCCTAGCCTGCTGACCGCCGCCCGCACCCGCGCTCGTGCCCCCGGCGGGTTGTCAGGACCGTCGGGGGCACGGCGGCCGGGTCAGGGGTGGGTGTGTCAGAGGCGGGTGCTGAGCAGCAATGGGCGGGGGAACTGTTCCTTGGGTGAGGTCAGGGAGCCGCTGACGGTCACTTCCCGTCCGGCGGCGGAGATTTTCCAGGGCGAGTACGCCGTCCCGTCCGTCCCGGCGGGGAACCCCAGCGACGTCACACGGGTGCCGGCGACCCGCAGTGCGTAGCCGTTCTCGCGGTCGTGGGTCATGCCGACAGCGACGATGCCGTCACGTGTGGCGGCCGCGCCCGTCAGCGGGCCGGCGTCGGCGGGGCGGTCCAGGGGTGTCCATGTGCGGCCGTTCCAGTGCATGATCAGCGCGTGGCCGCGGTCGTCCTCGTCCAGGAGGGTGCGGCCCACCGCCCACACATCGTGCGGGCCCTTGGCGATGACGTCGTTGAACTCGCCGTACAGGCCGCCGTAGGGCGGAGTCGGCAGTGCTGTCCAGGAGCGCCCGTCGTAGTGCAGGACGACGGGCCGGTCGTCGTCGCCGTAGCCGCTGCCGACGGCCCAGATGTCGTTCGGGCCGGATGCCGCGATCGCGTTGAGGCCCCAGTTCGCGTACTGCTTGGGCAGGGGCACGCGGTGCCAGGTGTGTCCGTCCCAGTGTTCGACGAGGCCCTCGGAATGGTCGATGATCTGGGTCGGGCCGCCGTCCGGGTCGGGGATCCGTTCGTCGAGGACCTGGGCCCAGCCCGCCGCCCACACGTTGTCCGGCGTGAGGGCGTCGACGCCCAGCAGGCCACCGCTGATCGTGTCCTGGGGCACGGGCGCCGGTTCGACGCGCCAGGTGTGCCCGTTCCAGTGCTGTGTCATGACGGGATCGCCCTCGCGGTCGGTGTCGCCGACCAGCCACCCGTCGCGGGCCGAGGTCGCCGCCAGGGCGTTGACACGGCCGAGCGCTCCGGGCGCGGTCGGCATGGCGGTCCAGGGCCCGTCGGTGCGGTCGTCGTGCGTGTAGACGACGGGGTGGAACGAGCCGCTGCCGTCCTCGTCGCCGAGCCGGAAGCCGGCCGTCCACGTGGTGTGTGCGTCAGGTCGGATCGAACCGCTCAGGACGGTGTCGCCGTCCGGCAGTTCGGCCGCGCTCCAGCGCGGCGCGGCGGCGGGGGCCGCTGCGGCGGTCGCGGGTAGCCCCCCGCCGATGACGAGCGCGGATACCGCGCCGATGAGCAGAGTTCGGACTTGTATGCCGACAGCCACGTCGTAACCCCCCAGGCTCGGGGTGCGGCACCCCGTTGCTCTTATGACGTCCCAGCCGACGGCGGATGTTTCATCCTGCGTCAGGTCGGCGCCCGGGTGACGCGGAAGCGGGGTCTGCCGCACGACCGTCCGGCCGGCCTCGCTTTGTATCGGGCCGCGCCGGTCAGGCGTAGTGGTGGATCGTGCCGTGGAAGGTGGGGGGCGGCCTTCGCCGTGCTGGACGAAGGTGGCGGCGAGGGCGTCGATATGGCCCGCCGCGTCGGTTCCGAGCCTGGTGACGGTTGAAGGTGTCGGTGCTCGTGGTGCAGCCGCGCCCGTCACCGGTCGCAGCTCGGCTTCCGCCGCCCCCACGGCCCCACCGTCTCGGCTGTCCGGCGCCGTTTTGCGTCTGTGCCCGGCTGTAGCACGCCGCGGGCGGCCGCCGGCCAGCTGCACCTCGGCCCGCGCACCTCGGCCGCCGTGCCGGCTGCTGCGCTCCGGCCGCGTCCCCTCCGGCCTGCCGCCGTCCGGCCGCTGCCGCTCGTGGGTACTTCTGCCGGCGCCGTGGAGAACTCCTGGGCCACGGACTTCGGTTCCGCCGGTGCGGGCGGTTCCGCCGGTGCGGGCGGTGCGGGCGCCGAAGGGCCGGCGCGGGTGCGAGAGCCCTCTCGGTGCTCCGCAGCGACGGCGACGGTCGTCGTTGTGGCTGGTGTGCACGGGGGCTGTTTGTCAGGGTTGTTGGAGGGCGTTGGTGACGAGCTCGCGCGCGTAGTGGGTGGTGAGGTTGTCGGGGCGGAAGAGGATGCGGTACATGATCGGTGCCACGATGCGGTCGATGACCAGTTCGGTATCGGGTGCCCGTTCCCCGCGTAGTGCCGCGCGGTTGAGGACGGTGTCGATCTGCTGGGCGGCGTAGACCGAGCAGCGGCCGGCGTTGCTGCCGTCGGGGTCGCCGAGCAGGGCGTCCCGGATGTAGGCGCGTCCGGGGGGAGATGCCATTTCGTCGAGGAACTGCTCGGCCCAGGCGTCGAGGTCGGCGCGAAGGCTGCCCAGGTCGGCGGGGTCGGTTTCCGGGCGCAGCCGTTCGACAGCGACGTCGGACAGGAGTTCTTGCAGGTCGCCCCAGCGGCGGTAGATCGTGGAGGGCGTCACGCCGGCCCGGGTGGCCACCATCGGGACGGTCAGCCCTTCGCGGCCCACCTCGCTGACGAGGTCACGCACCGCGGTGTGGACGGACTGCTGTACGCGGGCGCTGCGCCCGCCGGGGCGGGTCATGGGCTGGGGGCTCATACCATCCACCTTAATGCGAATCCGTCGCTTCTAGGGCGTGTGTGGGGTTGTGATCAAGGCTGTGATTCGAGGTGTCGGATCCAGAGGAGGCCGGCACATAATTCGAGTCCGGCCTGGTAGCTTTCGGGTTTTTTGTCGTAGCGGACGGCGAGGCCGC
>NZ_JAPVLS010000139.1:0-15869 GCF_027158125.1 Streptomyces sp. H39-C1 | reverse complement strand
CAGACCCGCGATCCGAGCAAAGAAGTCCTCGAACCACGCCGCCCAGACCTCAACGTCCCGCTGCGTCTCCACGCCCTGACCAACGACTCACCCGATCAGCAGGCACGAACCGCCCCTGTAGTACAGGCGGCGGAGACCTGGGGAGGTCTAGCGAGCTCCCCCGACCCGCTCCTGTGAGATTTTGTGAGATATGGGAGCGTGAGCGGGTGAGCGAGACGATGGCTAAGACCCTGCAATACCGCGTTGACGGGCCAGAAGACGCACCGACCCTGATATTGGGCCCTGCCCTCGGCACTACATGGCACATGTGGGACCGCCAACTGCCCGAGCTGACCCGCCAGTGGCGGGTCCTGCGCTACGACCTGCCCGGCCACGGGGGTGCGCCCGCCGATCCCGCGACCTCGGTCACCGAGCTGGCGGACCGGCTGCTCGCCACCCTCGACCTGCTCGGCATCGACCGGTTCGGCTACGCGGGCTGCTCCCTCGGCGCGGCCGTCGGCGTCCGGATCGCGCTGGCGCGCCCCGACCGGGTCGCGGCGCTGGCCCTCGTCTCCTCCGCCGCCCGCCACGGCACCGCCGACGCCTGGCGGCAGCGCGGGGTCATCGTCCGGGCCAACGGCCTCGGGCAGTTCTCCTACACCGTCCCCGAGCGGTGGTTCACCGACGGCTACCGGGCCGCCCAGGGCGCCATCGTCGAATGGGCCGTGCAGATGGTGCGCACCACCGACGCGGAGTGCTACATCGCCGCGTGCGAGGCGCTGGCGGCGCACGACGTGCGCGACGAGCTGGGCCGGATCACCGTCCCGACCCTCGTGGTGGCCGGCGCGGACGACCCCGCGACGCCGCCCGCCGACGCCCGCGTCCTGGTCGCGGGGATCCCCGACGCCCGACTCGCCGTGGTGCCCGCCGCCTCCCACCTCACCCCGGTGGAGCAGCCCGCGGCCGTCGGCGAGCTGCTGGTACGGCACTTCGGCGCCGCCTGGACCGAGTCCGCCATCGCCTCCACCACCGCCGTGCTCCAGTCCCCGCCCGCCCCGCCGGCCGCCGAGCAGCCCGCCGCGGTGCCGGCGGGCCGCGTCGACCCGTACGACGAGGGCCTGCGGATCCGCAGGGAAGTCCTGGGCGACGCGCATGTCGACCGGGCCGCCGCGGGGGCCGACGACTTCACCGGGGACTTCGAGGAGTTCATCACCCGCTACGCCTGGGGAGAGGTGTGGGCGCGGCCCGGCCTGGACCGGCGCACCCGCAGCATCATCACGCTGACGGCACTCACCGCCCGCGGGCACCTCGACGAGCTCGCCTCCCACACCCGCGCGGCGCTGCGCAACGGCCTCACCCCCGCCGAGATCAAGGAGACGCTGCTGCACACGGGCGTCTACTGCGGAGTGCCGGCCGCGAACGCCGCCTTCGCGGTCGCGCAGCGCGTGATCCAGGAGGAAACGTCCGTCGGCCGCCCCGCCGGTGATCCTCCGCAATGATGGTTCCCTGACGGCCTGGTGACGACCCGGTGCACGTCGATATCGCTGATCACGTTCCGAGGAGCAGAGGAGCAACGGTGAAGCTGACCAAGAAGGGCCACGCCTGCGTCAGGCTGGAGAAGGACGGGCAGGTGCTCGTCATCGATCCCGGTGCCTTCACGGAGGAGGACGCCGCGGTCGGCGCCGAGGCGATCCTCATCACCCACGAGCACATCGACCACTTCAACGAGGACCGGCTGCGCCTCGCCCTGGACGCCAATCCGGCCGCCCAGGTCTGGACCCTCAAGAGCGTCGCCGACCAGGTGTCGGCGGCCTTCCCCGGCCGGGTGCACACCGTCGGCGAGGGTGACACCTTCAGCGCGGCGGGTTTCGACATCGAGGTGCACGGCCAGCTGCACGCCGTGATCCACCCGGACATCCCGCGGATCGCCAACCAGGGCTACGTGGTCGACGGCTCGGTCTTCCACCCCGGTGACGCCCTGACGGTCCCCGACCGCCCCGTCGACACCCTGCTGCTCCCGCTGCAGGCCCCCTGGAGCAAGTTCTCGGAGATCGTCGACTACCTCCGCGAGGTCAAGCCGCAGCGCGCCTTCGACGTCCACGACGGGCTGCTCACCGACATCGCGTTCATGATCTACGGCCGGATGCTCGGTCCTGACGGCCCCGGCATCGGCGGCGGCGAACACCGCCGGCTGGCCCCGGGCGAATCCGTCGAACTGGCCTGACGGCACGACCTGCGCGCACCGCCCCGGGACAGCCCGGGGCGGGTCGGCAGAAAGGTCCGGGGGCGGGTCCGGGGCGGTTGTCGGTGCCGGGCGGTAGATTCGGGTCCATGCGCATCGCCACCTGGAACGTCAACTCGATCACCGCCCGTCTGCCGCGCCTGCTCGCCTGGCTGGAGAGCACCGGCACGGATGTGCTGTGCCTTCAGGAGACCAAGTGCTCGTTGGAGCAGTTCCCCTTCGACGAGCTGCGCGAGCTCGGCTACGAGGCGGCCGTCAACGCCACGGGCCGGTGGAACGGCGTGGCGCTGCTGTCGAAGGTGGGCCTGGAGGACGTCGTGACCGGGCTGCCCGGCGGCCCCGAGTACGAGGGTGTGCTGGAGCCCCGCGCGGTCTCCGCCACCTGCGGCGGGGCCCGTGTCTGGTCGGTGTACGTGCCCAACGGCCGCGAGGTCGGGCACGAGCACTTCGCCTACAAGCTGCAGTGGTTCGGGGCGCTGCGCGCCGCGGTCGCCGAGGACGCCGCGGGTCCGCGGCCCTTCGCCGTGCTGGGCGACTACAACGTCGCGCCCACCGACGAGGACGTGTGGGACCTGTCCCAGTTCGAGGGCGCCACCCACGTCACCCCCGAGGAGCGCGCCGCCCTTGCCGCCCTGCGCGACGCGGGTCTGACGGACGTGGTGCCGCGGCCGCTCAAGTACGACCGCCCGTACACCTACTGGGACTACCGCCAGCTGGGCTTCCCGAAGAACCGGGGCATGCGGATCGACCTGGTCTACGGCAACGAGCCCTTCGCCAAGGCGGTCACCGACTCGTACGTCGACCGTGAGGAGCGCAAGGGCAAGGGCGCCTCCGATCACGCCCCGGTCGTCGTTGATCTGGACGTCTGACCGCACCGGACCACTTACGAGGCGTACGGCCGGGCCCGGGACCGCATACAACCTGTCGATCCCGCGCCCGCCCGCCGCCCCGTACGCTCGGCGCTCATGAGCACCGTTGACCTGCCCTCCGCCAGCTTCGCCGTCCACGTACCCGACGCCGAACTGGAGCCCGAGCCGCTCGATCCGGCCCAGATCGTGTCGGGCACGCCCGAGGTCACCGGCAAGGTGCTCTGGGAGTCGGCCGACGGGACCCGGCTGCGGGGGATTTGGCAGATCACCCCGGGCGTGGTGACCGACACCGAGGCCGACGAGATGTTCGTCGTGGTCAGCGGCCGGGCCACCGTCGAGGTGGCGGGCGGCGACACGCTCGAACTCGGCCCCGGCGTTGTCTGCGTCCTGCGCGAGGGGGACCGGACGACCTGGACGGTGCACGAGACGCTGCGCAAGGCCTACGCGATCGGCTGCTGACCCACCGCCCCCGAACACCAGCGGGGCAGGTCGCGCCTGTAGAAGTCCGACCGCCCCGGGTGCGACGCTGAGCCGTATGGACATCCCCTTCCTGGACAAGTGGCGCAAGCGGAACGCGACGGCGCAAGGGGTCGCGGTCCGGGTCGGCGACCCGGACGCCGCGGGCGTGGCCGAGTTGCTGGCGGAGTGCGATCTGCTGCGCGCCCAGGCGGAGGACGCGGGGGTCGAACTCGACGACTCGCCCGGCTCGTTGACGGCTCTCGACCAGTTGGTCCCGCAGTGGCGCGACGATCCAGAGGTGCTGCCGTGGCTCGGCAACGACGCCGGTCTGTACCTCGGCACCGTCATCGTCCGCACCGTGCCCGGCGCGGTCTGGCAGGTGTGGCCGAACGGCCTGCCGGTGGTCAGGCTGGAGTCGGGCCGCGAGATCGACGTGGTCGCGATCGGCCACGCCTGGGCCGAGAGCGGCACGCCCGAGCTGTCCCAGACACTCGCCGAGGAGTCCGAGAACTGACGGCCCGCCGTCACCCGAACTGATGGACCGCGCCACCGGAATGCGACGGCAGGCAGGCGTGTCCGGCGCGCAATGACGCCTCCGCGCCCGGCCGTACGGTGCATGATGTCGGAAACGCACCAGTTGATCAGCTCGGTACCGGAGGCGCGACGTGGACTCCCTGCAGCAGATGCCGAATATCGGAGCGGTCCTTGCCGACCGCTTGCGCCGCGGCGGCGTCGAGGACGCCGGCGAACTGCGCCGGCTCGGCGCCGGCCGTGCCTTCGAGAAGATCCGCGAGGACCTTCCCGAGGACGCCTGCACGCACACCCTGCTCGCACTCGAAGGCGCGATCCGCGGCACCCGCTGGACCGCCATCCCGCAGACCGAACGCGACACCCTCGTCAACCGGGTCCTGGGCTGACCCGGAGCCGCACCCGACCGGCCCGATCCCGCGCCGACCGCACCCCTGCCGACCGGACCCGCGCCGTTCAGCGGCGCGGGCCGTCGGCGATCCCGCGCACCGCACATCAGGTTATTGGCGGCAGTCTGCGTGTCGGCGCGATATGCGGATTTGAAGGGATAGGTTGCCCATTCGTTGACTGTCCGACGGGGTGAGAGTGAGCTGGGCTGCGCATGGATCCACTGATCGTCCTGAGTGGTGTCAACAAGCACTTCGGACAGTTGCATGTGCTGCGGGACATCGACCTGACCGTCGGCCGCGGCGAGGTCGTGGTCGTCATCGGTCCTTCGGGGTCGGGCAAGTCCACGCTGTGCCGGGCGATCAACCGACTGGAGCCGGTCGAGTCGGGCACCATCACCATCGACGGCCGGCCGCTGCCCTCCGAGGGCAAGGAACTGGCCAAGCTGCGCGCCGACGTCGGCATGGTGTTCCAGTCCTTCAACCTCTTCGCGCACAAGACGGTGCTGCAGAACGTCGCGCTGGCGCCGGTCAAGGTACGCGGCCGCAGCCGCGCCGACGCGGACAAACGGGCCAGGGAACTGCTCGACCGGGTGGGCCTGCTGGCGCATGCCGACAAGTACCCCGCGCAGATGTCCGGCGGGCAGCAGCAGCGGGTGGCGATCGCCCGCGCGCTGGCCATGGACCCCAAGGCACTGCTCTTCGACGAGCCGACCTCCGCGCTCGACCCGGAGATGATCAACGAGGTGCTGGAGGTCATGCAGCAGCTCGCCCGGGACGGGATGACGATGGTCGTCGTCACCCATGAGATGGGCTTCGCCCGCTCCGCCGCCAACCGGGTCGTGTTCATGGCCGACGGCCTGATCGTCGAGGACCGGGTCCCGGAGGAGTTCTTCACCGCGCCGCGCAGTGAGCGCGCCAAGGACTTCCTGTCCAAGATCCTCCACCACTGACGACCCGGGACCGCCATGCGACGCAAGAACAGGCACATCGCGCTGCTCGCCGTGGCCGCGGCCCTGCTGGTGGGCTGCGGCAAGGAGGGAAGTCCGCCCACGAAGGGCCCGAGCTCCGACGATCTGCCCACCTACAAGGTGGACCGGAACTTCTCCCTCCCCGACTCGAAGACGTGGAGCTCCGCCCACCGGCGCGGCAAGATCGTCGTCGGGGTCAAGGACGACCAGCCGTACCTCGGCCAGCGCGACCCGGCCAACGGCACGTACGCGGGCTTCGACGTCGAGATCGCCCGGATGCTCGCCGCGTCGCTCGGCTTCGGCCTCGACCAGATCCAGTACAAGTCGGTGGCCTCCGCCAACCGCGAGACCGCGCTCAGCAACGGCCAGATCGACTACTACGTCGGCACGTACACGATCAACGACAAGCGCAAGCAGCAGGTCGGCTTCGCCGGTCCGTACTACGTCGCGGGCCAGGGCCTGCTGGTGCGCAAGGACGAGAACGACATCAAGGGCCCGCAGGACCTGAAGGGCAAGAAGGTCTGCTCGGCCGCCGGTTCCACCCCGATCCAGCGCATCGAGTCGGACTACCCCGACGCCATCCCCGTCACCTACGACACCTACTCCGTCTGCGTGGACAACCTGCTGACCTTCCAGGTCGACGCCGTCACCACCGACGACTCGATCCTGCTGGGCTACGCGGCCAAGGCACCCGACGAGATGAAGCTCGTCGGCAAGGCGTTCTCCAAGGAGCCCTACGGGGTCGGCGTGGCCAGGAGCGACAACGCTCTGCGGCTCGCGCTCGACGACGCGATCGTGGCCCACGAGAAGAACGGCGACTGGAAGAAGGCGTACGACGCGACCCTCGGCCTGTCCGGGGTCCCGGCGCCCACCCCGCCCGCCGTCGACCGGTACTGAGAGGGCCGCCGCACATGAACGTACTGCTCGACAACTTCTCCCTCTACGGCAAGGGTTTCCTCGGCACCCTCGAACTGACCCTGTACGCGGGTGTGCTGGCACTGGTCGGCGGCGTGATCATCGCCGGCTTCCGGGTCTCGCCGGTCAAGGCGCTGCGCGTCTTCGGCACCACCTGGGTCACCGTGCTGCGCAACACCCCGCTGACCCTGCTGTTCTTCGCGGTGCTGCTGGGACTGCCGCGGTTCGGGCTGCGGCTGCCGTTCACCACCTTCGCGGTCCTCGCGCTGGCCTGCTACACCTCGGCGTTCATCTGCGAGGCGGTCAGGTCGGGCATCAACACCGTGCCGCTGGGCCAGGGCGAGGCCGCCCGCAGCCTCGGCATGACGTTCATCCAGACCCTGAACCTGGTGGTGCTCCCGCAGGCGGGCCGCGCGGTCATCTCGCCGATCGGCTCGACGCTCATCGCGCTCGCCAAGAACTCCGCGATCGCCGGCTCCTTCTCGGTCACCGAACTGCTCGGCACCTACAAGCCCCTCAACGAGCTGGGCTACAGCATCATCTGGTCCTTCATCTGGATCGCGGTCGGCTACCTGATCATCACGCTGTCGATCAGCCTGCTCTTCAACGTGCTGGAGAAGAAGATGGGGGTCGTGCGATGAGCAGTGCGCTGTACGACATTCCGGGCCCGAAGGCGCTGGCGCGCCACCGGCTCTACGCGTGGATCACCACCGCCCTGCTGGCGGCGCTGGTCGGCTGGATCATCTACATGCTGATCCACACCGGCCAGTTCGAGTCGACCAAGTGGGTGCCGTTCGAGTACCAGGGCATCCAGCGGCTGCTGCTGACCGGGCTCGCCAACACCCTCAAGGCGTTCATCTGGGCGGCGGTGCTCTCGCTCGCCTTCGGCGCGCTGTTCGCCGCCGGCCGGCTCTCCGAGCACCGGGTGATCCGCTGGGTGAGCACCCTGGTGGTGGAGTTCTTCCGGGCGATGCCGCTGCTGGTGATGATCTTCTTCATCTTCATCGCGCTCAAGGTCGAGCCGATGATGGCGCTGATCACCGGTCTGACGCTCTACAACGGCTCGGTGCTCGCGGAGGTCTTCCGTACCGGTGTGAACTCCGTGTCGCGCGGCCAGGGCGAGGCCGCCTACGCGCTCGGGATGCGCAAGACACAGGTGATGACGTACATCCTGGTGCCGCAGGCGGCCCGCGCGATGCTGCCCGCGATCATCAGCCAGCTGGTGGTGGCGCTGAAGGACACCTCGCTCGGCTACCTCATCACCTATGAGGAGTTCCTCTACAACGGCAAGCTCATCGCCACCAATCTCGACTACGACCTGCCGTTCATCCCGGTCGTGATGGTGATCGCGCCGATCTACATCGGGATGTGCATGCTGCTGTCGTGGTTCGCGAACTGGCTGGCGCGCCGCGAACGGCACAACCCCAAGACGAAGGGCACGCCGGTCGCGACGACGCCACCGCAGCAGATCTGACGGATCTGCCGGCGCGTTACTGGTCGTGCAGCGGGACCGACAGCCAGGACGGGTCGGACGCCGGCGACGAGACGGTGACCGTGGAGAAGAGCGGGTTCTGCTCGATGTAGAGCGGGTCGACGGTGTCGACGACCAGCGCCAGCCGGTGGCCGGCCGGCACGTCGTAGGCGGTGGAGAGCAGGTCGATGTCGGTGGTGAAGGCCTTTCCGGGGGTGCGTCCGACCCAGGTGTAGGGCGCGTGCGTGACCAGCTTGCCGATGCCCAGGGAGTCGACGTCGTAGAGGTACGCGATGACGGTTCCGCCGGCGGCCGACGGGGTCAGCGTGGTGTGCAGCGTCGAGGTGCCGCGGACGTGCTGGGCGGTGCCGTACGCGGCGGACTGCCAGACGGTGGCGAAGGCGCGCGGCAGCAGCGGGATCGACGCGACGGGCGGGGCCTGGGCGAACTGGTCGAGCAGGCTGGACAGGAAGATGATCCCGCCGTCGGCGCCCGAGTCGACATTGGTGCCGATGGTGGTGCGCCAGCCGGAACCGGCGTCGCCGCCGAGCTCTCCGGTGCGCAGCCCCTTGGCGCCGAGCTTGAGGGTGGTGGTCCGTGACGGGACCGCGGACCAGCTGTCGTAGCTCTCGTAGGCGCCGGTGGAACGGGACTTGAGCTGGACCGGCTGCTCGTGGTCGATGCCGTTGTCCACGCCCTTGAGGTAGTGGTCGAGCCACCGCCTGGAGCTGGCCCAGGTGTCGTTGGGCAGGCCGAGCAGGCCGGTCGCCTCGGCGGTGGCGTGGTCGCCGGGCCGGAACTCGAGGCGCTTGGGGCCGGTCAGCTTCTCGTAGAACTTCGCGTACTGGTTCGGCGGGAAGAGGCTGTCGCCCCAGGCGTTGGCGAGCATGACCGCCGTGCCGTTGGCGTTCAGCTGATCCAGGTAGGTCACGGGGGAGCGGAGCTTGCCCCAGGCGATCATCTCGTCCTCGGCGGCGAGGTTCGCGGTGAGGAAGTTGCCCAGGATCTTCTGGAGTTCGGGGCTCGGGCGGCCGGTGAGGTAGCCCGCGCCGCCGAGCAGGGCGGCGGCCTGCAGATGCGGGGTACGGCCCTGGTAGATCGAGTCGATGAGGTCGGCCCAGCCGCTGAGCGCGACGACGGCCTTGATGCGCGGGTCGTGCGCGGCGCCGAGCAGGCCGATGCCGGCGCCGTACGAGACGCCCGCCATCCCGATGTGGTCGGGGTCGGCCGGGGTGTTGGCGAGCGTCCAGTCGATGACCTTGGACACGTCGGCGACATCGGGCGGTCCCGCGGTCTCGATCTGCCCGCCGGAGAGCCAGAAGCCGCGCGAGGTGTAGCTGACGACGACGTACCCGGAGTCCGCGAGCTGCTTGGCCTGGGCGACGTACTCGAGGTCGTTGATGGCCCAGCTGCTCGGGAGCACGACGACGGGGTAGCGCTGCGAGCCGTCGTATCCGCCGGGGGTGAAGACGTTGCCCTTGAGCGTGATGCCGCCGGAGCCCGGGATGTCGACGAACCGGAAGGTCGACGCGGCCGCGGCCTGCGCGCTGGCGGCGGTGACCACGGTGGGTGCCGGCGCGGCTTGTGCCAGCGGGGCCAGACCGAATGCCGTGGAGGCGAGCAGCGCCGCGCCGACGACACCTGCTGTGGTTGCTCTCATGACTGCTCCTGTCTGGCCGGATGCAAAGTGACTGGAGAGTAACCTCGCGGCCTTACCGGCGGTAATAGGCGTGCATGTTACGCACGGGTAACGATCTGAGGGCGGTGGGGCGCCCGTGAGACGCCGGAGGCGCACCCGGGGCAGGTGGCGGCAGGTGACGGCCCGTCGGGGCGGGTCGATCGAACACGAGTGCGTCGGACGATCTTTCGTCAAGGTCATTGACACCCGGCGCGGTACGCGCGGAATCTGATGCTCGTCACCGTCGACACTGGGGGTACCGATGGCCCGCACCACCGTCCTGGCAGCAGCCGCACTCGGCGGGGCCCTGGCCCTCACCGCGGGCATCGCCGCCCCGGCCTCGGCCCATTCGGGCCGGCCGGGTCACTCCGGTCACGGACACGGCGTCAGCTACGCGGCGCTCGGCGACTCGTACACCTCAGGGCCCGGCATCCCCGACCAGGTGGACGCCAACTGCGCGCGGTCCAGCCACAACTACCCGTCGCTGGTCGCCGAGGACCAGCGGTTCGCGGCCGTCAAGGACGTCAGCTGCGGCGGCGCCACCACCGCCGAGATGTGGAAGCCGCAAGGTACCAACGGACCGCAGCTCGACGCGCTGAACCGCGGCACCGACCTCGTCACGCTGCAGATCGGCGGCAACGACGTCGGCTTCGGCTCGATCATCGGCACCTGCGCCGTGCTCAGCGCCACCGACCCGACCGGCAACCCCTGTCAGAAGCACTACACCGCGACCGGCACCGACCAGCTCGCCCTCAACATCCAGCAGACGGCGCCGAAGGTCGCGGCCGTGCTGCGCGCCATCCACGCCCGCTCCCCGCACGCCCGGGTGGTCGTCGTCGGCTACCCGGACCTGCTGCCGGACAACGGCGTCGGGTGCCGTCCCGCCGTCCCCTTCGCGGACAAGGACTTCGGGTACCTCAAGGACACCGAGAAGCGGCTCAACACGATGCTGCGCCGGCAGGCCGGGGCCGCGCACGCCGAGTACGTCGACACCTACCGGCCGACCGTCGGCCACGACATGTGCACGGCGCCCGCCAACCGCTGGATCGAGCCGCTGGTGCCGGCCTCCCCGGCCGCGCCCGCGCACCCCAACGCCAAGGGCGAGAAGGCCATGGCCGTCGCCGTACTCGACCGGATCGACCCGCGCTGCCGCCACCACTGACCGGGCACCGACCGGCACTGACCAGCCCTGACTCGCGCCGCCGGTCCGCTTCGCCGATCATGGGCGGAAGCGGGCGGGCCGGCGGCGGAGGCGGGTGAACGCGGATGGCGGTGCTGATAGCCCTCGGCGCGTTCGTGATGACCCTGATCGGCGGACTGGTCGCCCAGCACATCGGTGACCGCCGCCATCTGGTGCTGGGACTCGCCGCCGGGCTGATGCTCGGGGTGGTGGGCTTCGACCTGCTGCCCGAAGCGCTGGACCTGCAGGCCGACGACGTCTTCGGCGTCCCCGCCGCGCTGCTGATGTTCGTCGGGGGCTTCCTCACCCTGCACATCGTCGAGCGGTCGGTGGCGATCCACCGCGCACACGAGGGCGAGTACGCCGCGCACACCCACGCCCACGGCCCGGTGCCCACCGACCCCGGTGAACCCGTCAAAGGCATCGGGCTCACCGCCGCCTCGGCGCTCGTCGGCCACAGCGTCATGGACGGCTTCGCGATCGGCGCCGCGTTCCAGGCCGGCAGCACGGTCGGCCTGGTGGTCGCCATCGCCGTGGTCGCGCACGACTTCGCCGACGGCTTCAACACGTACACGATCACCCGGATGTACGGGAACGGCCAGGGCCGCGCGCTCGTGCTGCTCGGCTGCGACGCCATCGCCCCGGTGATCGGCGCCGCGATCACCCTCGCCTTCACCATCCCGCCGGGCGCGCTCGGCCTCTACCTCGGGTTCTTCGCCGGGTTCCTGCTCTACCTGGCGACCTCCGACATCCTCCCCGAGGCACACAGCCCGCACCCGTCCCGCTCGACGCTGCTGTGCACGGTCGCGGGATGTGCCGTCATGTGGCTGGTGATCGGTCTGGCCGACTGACCGGGACGGTCTGCGCCGCCCGCGTCACATCGGCGACGAGCTCGACGACGTCGGGACCGTAGGCCTGCGAGTTGACGACCTTGAGCAGCAGGCAGAACGTGCCGTCGATGCCGTGCTTGCGCGACAGCCGCACATGGTGCCGGGCCAGATACCGCACGGCCGCCTGGTTGGCGACACCGCGCTGACCGGAGGAGAGGAAGACCGGGCGGTCGTTGCCGGCGTCCCGCACGGCGGCCAGCCGGGCCAGCAGGACGTACTCGACGGCGCCCTTGTCCATCCGGTAGGTCTCGCCGTCGATGGTGAACGCCCCCTGGTCGGGCCCGGGGGAGGCATCGGTATTGATCTCTATGCCCGGCAGCATCGACCGCAGGTGCGCCCCCAGCCGGTGATTGGCGACGGGGCCGCCCACGCAGAACTCGGTACGTGCCCCGAAGCCCTGCCAGGCCGTGTCGTGCGGCAGGATCTCGGCGTGCGCCCCGCAGTCCTTGATCAGCGCGGCCAGTTCCAGCAGCGCGAACGCGTCATGGCGGGCGACGCTCCACACCCGGGCCCCGGGGTCGCGCGGCACCACCAGAAGGCATTCGGAGCCGCTGGGCAGCCCGAAGAAACGCTGCTTGCGGTGCAGTTTCCGGCGCCACACATAAGTGCGGACAAACCAGCCCAGCGCTGCACTGATGGCGCTGGCCGCCAGGCCCAGCACGAGGTTGCGGACGTCATCGCTCATGGCCGGGCATCGTAGCGGTGTTCGAGCGAACGCGCTCCTGACGGGATCGCCGTACCCAAGTTAGGCTGCGCGGACCCGTGTTGACTGGAGGAAACCGTATGCGTCTCCCCGCCGTCCGGAGTTTGTCGCTGCTGGCCGTCACGGCCGCTGTTGTCACGGTGGGAGCCGCGGCCCCACCGGCGCAGTCGGCCCCGCAGGATGCGCGGGCCCGGCCGGCCAAGGTGCCGGTCGCGGTCGGCTACGGGGGCGCGGTCGCCAGTGTGGACGCGGACGCCTCCGCGGCCGGTATCGAGGTGCTCCGCCAGGGCGGCAACGCCGTGGACGCGGCGGTGGCCACCGCGGCCGCGCTCGGCGTCACCGAGCCGTACTCGGCGGGCGTCGGCGGCGGCGGGTACTTCGTCTACTACAACGCGCGGCTGCACAAGGTGTTCACCATCGACGGCCGGGAGACCGCACCGCGCAGCGCCACCGAGACGCTCTTCCAGGAGAACGGCAAACCGCTCCCGTTCGCCGACGCGGTCACCAGCGGCCTGAGCGTCGGCACCCCCGGCACCCCCGCCACCTGGGCCACCGCCCTCGACAGCTGGGGCAGCCGCCCGCTGGGGCAGGTGCTCAAGCCCGCCGAGCGGATCGCACGAGACGGCTTCACCGTCGACGAGACCTTCCGCTCGCAGACCGCGGCGAACCAGGACCGCTTCAAGGACTTCCCGGCCACCGCGAAGATCTTCCTGCCGGGCGGCGCCCCGCCCGTGGTCGGCTCCACGCTCACCAACCCGGACCTCGCCCGCACCTACCAGGAGCTGGGCAGGAAGGGCGTCGGAGCGATCTACCAGGGGGACATCGGCGCCGACATCGTCAGCACGGTCCGCAAGCCCCCGGTCGACCCCAACGCCACCCGCGTGGTGCGTCCCGGCGATCTGACCACCGCGGACCTGCGCGGCTACGCGGCCAAGCGGCAGGCCCCGACCCAGGTCTCCTACCGGGGCTACGACGTCTACTCGATCGCACCGTCCTCGTCGGGCGGCACGACGGTCGGTGAGGCGCTCAACATCATGGAGCGGGCGAACCTCTCGTCGAAGAAGGCCACCGACGCCCAGTACCTGCACCGCTACATCGAGGCGAGCCGGATCGCCTTCGCCGACCGCGGGCGCTGGCTCGGCGACCCGGCCTTCGAGGACGTCCCGACCGGCGGACTGCTCTCGCAGCGCTACGCGGACTCGCGCGGCTGCCTCATCAAGGACACCGCGGTGCTCACCAGCCCGCTCGCACCGGGCGACCCGCGCCACCCCGCCGCCTGCGGCGGTACCGGCACGGCCGCGCCGACGACGTACGAGGGCGAGAACACCACGCACCTGACCGTCGCCGACAAGTGGGGCAACGTCGTCTCGTACACCCTCACCATCGAGCAGACCGGCGGCAGCGGCATCGTCGTTCCCGGCCGCGGCTTCCTGCTCAACAACGAGCTGACGGACTTCTCGTTCGCGCCCGCCAACCCGGCGGTCCACGACCCGAACCTGCCCGGCCCGGGCAAGCGCCCCCGGTCCTCGATCTCCCCGACGATCGTGCTGAAGGACGGCCGTCCCGCGTTCGCGCTCGGCTCGCCCGGCGGCTCCACCATCATCACCACCGTGCTGCAGGTCCTCACCGAGCACGTCGACCGCGGTCTGCCGCTCGTCGACGCGATCGCCGCACCGCGCGCCAGCCAGCGCAACGCGGCGGCCACCGAACTCGAACCGGCCCTGTTCACCAGCGCGACCAGGACACAGCTCGAAGCGCTGGGCCATGTCTTCACGCTCAACCCGGAGATCGGCGCGGCCACCGGCATCCAGCGACTGCCCGACGGCCGCTGGCTCGCCGCGGCCGAGACGACCCGGCGCGGCGGCGGCTCGGCGATGGTGGTCAGCCCGAGCCACACGGGCTGACACCCGGCTCTCGGGTCCCTCCTGTCTCGGGTCCCTCCTGGGAGCTTCGGCTCCTAGGAGGGGATGTGGGTGACGTCGGAGACGGTCAGCTCCACGGGCAGGGCGCCGGAGCTGATCTGGGCGGCCAGATCCTGGGCGGAGGTACGGGTGAAGTTGCCGCTGATCTGCACCGCTCCGCCGGTGATCGACTGGGAGACGGACGGTGCGGAGATCACCTGGCGGTCGAGCACGATGCCGATCTGATTGGCGGGCGCGCTCTGCTGGGACAGCCGGCCGGTGAGCTCCGCGAACTTTCGACCGCCCGCCGAGGTGAGCACCAGGTTGATCGTCCAGCCGTTGCCGGTCTGCGCGTCGAGCGACGCCTTGGCGCTGGTCACGTCCCGGCCGCTGAGAGCGACGGGACCGAGGACGTACTTCGTGGGGCCCGTTCTGTCACAGGCGACCGTCGGGCTCGTGGGGGACAGCGCCGGTGCGCCGGCCGGCACCGGCGCCATGCAGTCGAAGGCGGTGAACTGCCGCTGCAGTTCGGGTGGCACGGAGGAGTCGCCGCCCAGCACCGGCCGGAATCCCAGCTCGGCCGTGACGGCCAGCTGCCGCAGCCGCTCACCGCTGTCGCCGGGCGCCTCGGCGGTGATCGTGGCGCCGTGCACCTCGATCCGCGCGCCCTCCAGCCCGAACGCGTCGGCCCTGGTCCGCAGCAGATCCACGGTGCGCCGCAACGTCTCGGCGCCCGGCGCCGAACGCGGGGTGTAGGTGACGGTGGTCCGGCCCGAGGCGGGGGTGCCGGACGCGGTCGTGCGGGCCGGACAGCAGCGGGGACCGGTCCTTGCCGTCCGACGAGCTCGAGGAGCCGGAACACCCGGTCAGTGCGGCGCTCAGGACGAGCACGGCGGCGACGGCGGTCAGGGCGTTCGCGGTCGCGGTCGCGTTCGCGCTCGCCGAGGATGTCGCGCGGGGGATCGTTCGGAGGAGACGCATAGCGGCCAGTCTCGCGGACCGGCGGCCGGCCGCGCAGATGAATCGCCGCGGCTCCGTCGTCCCGGTGGGGCACTGGTGACCGGTGCGCCGGGTAAGGCAGTTGAGGCAGCCGCGGTGCGGACGAAAACTCCCCGTAGCCGCCCCGTAACACGAATGGTGTCGAATGCGGGAACGGGACTGCATGCCTCCGGGGCGGGGGCGGAGAGGCAGCAGCGATGACACAGCGCGGCGCCGGACCTCAACTGGCCGACTCTGCACGAGAGTTCACCGAATTCTTCCGGGAGCTGGTCGCCGGACTGGGGGACGCGCCGGGCTGGTACGGCGCCTTGTCGCGACGTGACCCGGGCGGGGTGAACGCGTACGAGGCGGGCGTGGAGCTGGCGCCCTGGGACGTGGTGCACGCAGTTCTTCACGACCTGGCCGCGCTGCGGGGCACACCGGTCGACCCGGCCGATGTCGGCCGCGCCCAGCGGCTGTACCGCGCCGCCGCGGCCGGCCGGGACGCGGCCCCCGGCAGTGGCACGGCGCTGCGCTCCCGGCTGGACGCGATGCTCCGCGAACGCCACGACGCCGTGCTCCGTGAACGCGAGGCCGCGCACGCGGCCCACGAGTACACCGCGACGGGCGGCGACCCCCACTCCGTGACGGCGGGGCGGCTGGCCAACGCCCTCGCCTGGGCCCGCGACGACCGGGAACGCGCGGGCGCGCGCTGCGCG
>NZ_JAPVLS010000138.1:0-15941 GCF_027158125.1 Streptomyces sp. H39-C1 | reverse complement strand
CGGGTCTGGATCCGGTGTCGGTGGGTTCGGCGCTGGCGACCACGCGTGCGGGCTTCGCGCAACGTGCGGGTGTGGTGGCGGCGGACCGTGAAGGCCTGCTGAACGCTCTGGACGCGGTCGTTGACGGCGAGGCCAAGACCGCTGTGGCCGGCTCCGGTGACCTGGCGTTCCTCTTCACCGGCCAGGGCAGCCAGCGCGCCGGGATGGGAAGCGAGCTCTACGCCGCGTTCCCCGTGTTCGCGGAGGCACTGGACGCCGTCGCGGAAGCGTTCGACGAGCACCTGGACCGTCCGCTGCTGGATGTCCTTTTTGCGGACGACAGCCGGCTGAACGAGACGGGCTGCACCCAGCCCGCGCTCTTCGCGCTGGAAGTCGCACTGTTCCGGCTGCTCACGTCGTGGGGCATCCGTCCGCAGGTGCTGGCGGGCCACTCCATCGGGGAGTTGGCTGCAGCGCATGTGGCGGGTGTCTGGTCGCTGGAGGATGCGGCGCTGCTCGTCGCGGCTCGTGGCCGCCTGATGCAGCAACTTCCCGCCGGTGGTGCGATGGCGGCGATCCAGGCCACCGAGGCCGAGGTCCTGCCCCAGCTCACCGACAGGGTGGGGATCGCGGCCGTCAACGGCCCGACGTCCATCGTCGTCTCAGGTGACGAAGACGCCGTGGCTGCCGTGATCGCGCACTTCGATGGCATCGGACGGAAGACCAAGCGGCTGACCGTCAGCCACGCCTTCCACTCCGTCCACATGGAGGCGATGCTCGACGAGTTCCGGCGCTTCGCCTACATCCTGGAGTATTCGGCACCGTCCATCCCGATCGTGTCGACGCTGACCGGGCAGGCCGCGACCACCGATGAGCTGACCGACCCCGAGTACTGGGTCCGGCACGTGCGCGAGGCCGTGCGCTTCGCCGACGCCGTCACCACCCTTGAGGGCCAGGGCGTCACCACATTCCTGGAACTCGGCCCGGACGGGGTGCTCACCGCCATGGGTGCCGAGAGCGTCACCGACGCCGTCCTCATCGCCACGCAGCGCCGCGGCCAGGACGAGGCGCTGGCCCTCGTGTCGTCCGTCGTCGACCTGCACACGCAGGGCACGGAGGTCGACTGGCGGGCCTTCTTCGGCACGGGTGCCACCACCCCGCTGCTGGATCTGCCCACCTACGCCTTCCAGCGGGAGCGCTACTGGCTGGACGACGTGTCGGGCTCCGCCGACCCCTCGGCCCTCGGGATCGAGGCCACCCCGCATCCGCTGCTCGGCGCTGTCGTCGCGGTGGCGGGCTCCGACCGGCTGGTGCTCACCGGCCGGCTGTCGCTGCAGACGCACCCCTGGCTCGCGGACCACGCGGTGGGCGACACCGCGCTGCTCCCCGGCACCGGCTTCGTCGAACTGGCCGTCCAGGCCGGCGACCGCGCCGGCTGCCCCGTACTGGAGGAGCTGACGCTCCAGGCGCCGCTGCTGCTCGACGGTTCCGGCGCGGTCGAATTCCAGCTGGTCGTGGAGGAACCCGGTCAGGACGGCAAGCGGCCGCTGGGCATTTTCTCCCGTCCCTCCGGCGCCGACGACTCGCTCTGGACGCGGCATGCCGAAGGCCTGCTGCGGTCCGAGGACACGGCTGCCGTCATCCCGGCGGCCGACAGCGCATGGCCGCCCGCCGGAGCCAAGACCATCGAGGTCGAGGGCGCCTACGACCGGATGCGCGACCAGGGATACGGCTACGGCCCGTCCTTCCAGGGCCTGCGCGCCGCCTGGCGGCTGGGCGAGGAGGTCTTCGCGGAGGTCGTCCTGCCCGAAGGTGTCGACGCCACCGGCTACGCCCTGCACCCCGCCCTGCTCGACGCCGCCCTGCACGCCATCGGCATCGACCGCCCCAGCGAGAACGCCGAGCTCCCGTTCGCCTGGACCGACGTCGTCCTGCACGCCTCCGGCGCGACCGCCCTCCGGGTCCGCGTCACCCCGGCCGGCTCCGGCTACTCGCTCCGCCTGTCCGACGTTCAGGGCGGTCCGGTCGCCGATGTCGGCGCGCTGGTGCTGCGGCCGGTCGTGGCCGCCGAGTTGAAGGCCTCCCAGTCCACGGGCGGGCGGAACCTCTACCACGTGGAGTGGTCCGCACCCCGGGCCGGCGGAACGGAATCCACCGGCGAGACGGTGCTGGTGCGCGTGCCCGCGCGGGTCGAGCCGATCGAGACACTGACGGCCGTACTCACCGAACTGCAAACGCTGTTGGCCCTCGACGACGACCGCCGTTTGGTGGTGGTGACGCGGGGTGCGGTGGCTGTTCTGCCGGGTGAGGATGTTGCGGAGCTGGGTCAGGCGGCGGTGTGGGGTCTGATCCGTTCGGCGCAGTCCGAGCACCCTGACCGCATTGTCCTGTTGGACTCGGACACTGACGAGATCCCGGAGGGTGTGCTGGTCTCGGGTGAGCCTGAGCTGGCGCTTCGTGGCGGGGAGATCCTCGTCCCGCGCCTGGCCCGCATTGCTCCGGCCGCTGAGGTCGCCCCGGCGGTGTGGCGTACGGATGGCACGGTGCTGATCACCGGTGGTACCGGTGGCCTGGGCGCCCTGCTGGCCCGCCACCTGGTCACCGCGTACGGGATCCGTGACCTGCTGCTGACCAGCCGCCGCGGCCCCGGCGCCCCCGGCGCCACCGAACTCACCACAGAACTGACCGCGTTGGGTGCGACGGTGAAGATCGCCGCGTGCGACGTCTCGGACCGGGACGCGCTCGCAGCGCTCCTGGACGGCGTCACCCTGACCGCCGTGATCCACACCGCCGGTGTGCTGCGTGACGCCACGTTCGCCGCGCTCACCCCGCAGCACCTGACGGAGGTCCTGGCACCCAAGGCGGATGCCGCCCGCCACCTGCACGAACTGACCGCGCACCTCACTCTCGACGCGTTCGTGCTGTTCTCCTCCGCTGCCGCCACGTTCGACGGCACCGGACAGGGCAACTACGCCGCAGCCAACGCCTACCTCGACGCCCTCGCCACCCACCGCCGCACCCAAGGACTCCCCGCCACCTCCCTCGGCTGGGGCCTATGGGCACCCGAAACCGGCGGAATGGGCGCAGGACTCTCGGCCAAGGACGTGGAGCGGGCCGCCCGGGCCGGGACCCCGGCGCACAGTGCCGCCTCAGGTCTGGCGATGTTCGACGCGGCCTGGGGCGGGGAGTACGCCCACGTCCTGGCGCTGCGGCTGGAGTCCGGCGCGCTCGGGCGCCGGGCGGCTGCCGACGGTGTACCCGCGCTGCTGCGCGGTCTGGTCCGTACCCCGGCCCGGCTCGCCGCCGCCTCGGGATCCGCGGGCGGCGACTCATTGGAGGAGCAGCTCGGCCGGCTGCCGGCGGCGGAGCAGGAGCGCTTCCTGCTCTCCCTCGTCCGTACGCAGATAGCGGCCGCTCTCGGTCACTCCGGCCCGGACGCGGTCGATCCGGCCCGCGGTTTCGGCACCCTGGGCTTCGACTCCCTCGCGGCCGTTGAACTCCGCAACCGGCTCGGCACCGCCACCGGCCTGCGGCTGCCCGCGACCCTCACCTTCGACTACCCGAACGCCACCACGCTCGCCCGCTACCTGCGGGAGAAGCTCGTCGGCGACGAGACCGCCGGGGCCACGTCCTCCGCTGCCGCCGCTGTCGTCGCGGCCCGGCAGTCCACGGGCGACGACCCGATCGCGATCGTCGGCATGTCCTGCCGCTTCCCGGGCGGGGTGCGCAGTCCCGAAGGGCTGTGGGACCTGCTCGCCGCGGGCCGGGACGCCGTCGCGGACTTCCCCGAGGACCGCGGCCCGAGCTGGTACGACGCCTATGACCCCGACCCGGACGCCATCGGCAAGACGTACTCCAAGGAAGGCGCGTTCCTCGACGACGCGGGCCGGTTCGACGCGGACTTCTTCGGCATCAGCCCGCGCGAGGCCCTGGCCACCGACCCCCAGCAGCGCCTGCTGCTGGAGGCGTCGTGGGAGGCGTTCGAGCGCGCCGGGATCGACCCGGAGAGCCTGCAGGGCACTTCAACAGGGGTGTTCGCGGGCGTCATGTACCACGACTTCGCGCCCCGCCTCCGTGACGTACCCGAGGAGCTCGCGGGCTACCTCGGCAACGGCGGCCTCGGCAGCGTCGTCTCCGGCCGGGTCTCGTACGCCCTGGGCCTGGAAGGCCCCGCGCTGACAGTCGACACCGCCTGCTCGTCCTCCCTCGTCGCCGTCCACCTGGCCGGCCAGGCGCTGCGCGCCGGCGAGTGCTCGCTCGCGCTGGCCGGCGGCGTCACCGTGATGACCACCCCGGACACCTTTGTCGACTTCAGCCGCCAGCGCGGCCTCGCCCCCGACGGCCGCTGCAAGCCGTTCGCGGAGGCGGCGGACGGTACCGGCTGGGGCGAAGGGGTCGGCGTCCTCGTCCTGGAGAAGCTCAGCGACGCGCGGCGCAACGGCCATCGCGTCCTGGCCGTCGTCCGCGGCAGCGCGATCAACCAGGACGGCGCCAGCAGCCAGCTGACCGCCCCCAACGGCCCCGCCCAGCAGCGCGTCATCCGGCAGGCCCTCGCCGCCGGTTCGCTCACCACGGGTGACGTCGACGTGGTCGAGGGCCACGGCACGGGCACCCGGCTGGGCGACCCGATCGAGGCGCAGGCGCTGCTGGCGACGTACGGGCAGGAGCGGGCGGACGGTCAGCCGCTGTGGCTGGGTTCGGTGAAGTCGAACCTCGGTCACACGCAGGCTGCCGCCGGTGTCGCGGGCATCATCAAGATGGTGTTGGCGATGCGGCACGAGGAACTGCCGCGCACGCTGGGCGTCGACGCTCCCAGTTCGCATGTCGACTGGAGCGCCGGTGACGTCGAGCTGCTGACCGAGGCCCAGCCGTGGCCGGCCGGGGAGCGGACCCGCCGCGCGGGCATCTCGTCCTTCGGCATCAGCGGAACGAACGCCCACGTCATCGTGGAAGAAGCCCCCGCAGAGGCCCTCGCGGCCGAAGGTGCCGCTGTCGACCTGCCGGTGGTGCCGTGGGTGCTGTCCGGCAAGACGCCCGACGCCGTCCAGGCCCAGGCCGCCCGGCTCCGTGACTTCGTCCTCGCCGATCCGGAACTGGACCCGGCGGCGATCGGATCCGCCTTGGCCACCACGCGCGCGGCCTTCACCCACCGCGCGGGCGTCGTCGCCGCCGACCGCGACGGCCTGCTGGCCGGACTGACCACCCTCGCCGAAGGCGGCACCGCGGCTGGAACGGTGTTCGGAACTGCCGGTTCCGGACAGGTGGGATTCCTCTTCACCGGGCAGGGCAGCCAGCGCGCGGGGATGGGACGCGAGCTCTACGCCGCCTTCCCCGTCTTCGCCTCAGCGCTGGACGACGTGGTGGCCGCGTTCGGCGACCGACTGGAACTACCGCTGCTGGATGTGCTGTTCGGGGACGACGGCCGGTTGAACGAGACGGCCTTTACGCAGCCGGCTCTCTTCGCCCTGGAGGTCGCACTCTTCCGGCTGCTGGAGTCCTTCGGGGTCCGGCCGCAGGTTCTCGCGGGTCACTCCATCGGCGAGCTGGCCGCCGCACACGTCGCAGGGGTCTGGTCGCTGGAGGACGCGGCGCTGCTCGTTGCGGCTCGTGGCCGGCTGATGCAACAACTTCCCACCGGTGGTGCGATGGCGGCGATCCAGGCCACCGAGGCCGAAGTCCTGCCGCAGCTCACCGACAGGGTGGGGATCGCGGCCGTCAACGGGCCCACCTCCATCGTCGTCTCGGGTGACGAAGACGCCGTCGCTGCCGTGATCGCGCACTTCGATGGCATCGGACGGAAGACCAAGCGCCTCACCGTCAGCCACGCCTTCCACTCCCTCCACATGGAGCCGATGCTCGCCGAATTCGGCACCATCGCAGCAGGGCTCACCTACACCGCACCGTCCATCCCGATCGTCTCGACGCTCACCGGCCAGGCCGCCACCACCGAAGAACTCACCGACCCCGCCTACTGGGTCCGCCACGTCCGCGAAGCCGTCCGCTTCGCCGACGCCGTCACCACCCTCCAGGACCAAGGCGTCACCAAGTTCCTGGAGCTCGGCCCCGACGCCGTTCTCACCGCGATGGCCGCCGAATCCGCCACCGACACCACCACCCTCATCCCCGCCCTCCGCCGCGACCACAACGAAGCCCAGGTCTTCGTCACCTCCCTCGCGACCCTCCACACCCGGGGCGTCCCCGTCGACTGGCCGGCCCTCTTCGGCACCGGCCATACCCCCGTCGACCTCCCCACCTACGCCTTCCAGCACCAGCACTACTGGCTCGCCGACAGCACGGTCTCCACCGGCGACCCCTCCGGGCTCGGCCAGGGCACCACCACCCACCCGCTCCTCACGGCGGCGATCACCCTCCCCGACACCGACGGGCTGCTCTTCACCGGGCGGCTCTCGCTGGCCACCCACCCGTGGCTCGCGGACCACGCCGTCAACGGCACCGTCATCGTCCCCGGCGCCGCGCTCGCCGACCTCGCCATCCACACCGGCGACCACACCCACACCAGCACGCTGCAGGAGCTCACCCTCTCCGCACCCGTCGTCGTTCCGCAGACCGGTGCCATCCATCTGCGGGTCAGGATCGGCGGGGTGGAGGAGCGGACGCTGTCGGTGTTCTCGCGCCCCGAAGGCGCGGCGGAGGACGAGCCCTGGACGCGGCACGCGGACGGGCTGCTCACCTCGCACGCCGCCGAGCCCGGTTTCGACCTGGTGCAGTGGCCGCCGGCCGGGGCGGAGGCAGTGGCGGTCGACGGGCTGTACGGGACGATGGCCGCGAGCGGCCTGGAGTACGGGCCCGTGTTCCAGGGGCTGCGCGCCGCCTGGAAGCTCGGTGACGAGGTCTTCGCCGAGGTCGCGTTGCCGGAGGGCATCGACACCAACGGGTTCGGGCTGCATCCGGCGCTGCTCGACGCGGCGCTGCACGGCATCGGGTTCTCCGGGGCCGACAGCGGAGTGGCCGAACTGCCGTTCGCCTGGTCCGACGTTGCCCTGTACGCGACCGGCGCCACCGCGCTGCGGGTACGGATCTCCCCGGCGGGATCGGGCTATGCCCTGCATCTGGCCGACGCGCAGGGTGCTCCGGTCGCCTCCGTCGGGATGCTCGCCCTGCGTCCGGTGAACACGGGCGAGTTGGCGGCGGCCCAAGCCGCCCAGGCCCGGGATCTGTACGAGATCCAGTGGTCCGCGGTGGACGCGGATCCGGCGGCTACGGCAGCGGAGAACACGACCGCCCTCGACGAGAGCGCGCTGCTGCGCGTCGTGTCACGGGCCGATGCCCGGTCCACGGTCGTCGACGTTCTCGCGCAGGTGCAGGCATGGCTGGCCGACGAGTCCCCCGCCGGTTCGGACGCCAGGCTCGTCGTCGTCACCCGGGGCGCGGTCCCCGCGCTTCCCGGGGAGGACGTCACCGATCTCGCGCAGGCCGCCGTGCATGGGCTGGTCAGGGCCGCGCAGGCGGAGCACCCGGACCGGATCGTCCTCGTCGACACCGACACGGAGGCCGGTACCGGTCAGATACCCGCCACCGTCCTCGTGTCCGACGAGCCGGAACTGGCCGTCCGCAACTCCCAGTTGTACGCACCGCGGCTGGCCCGTACGGCACCGTCCGCCGAGGCGACCCCTTGGCGCACGGACGGCACCGTCCTGATCACCGGCGGCACCGGCGGTCTGGGCGCGCTCACCGCCCGCCACCTGGTCACTGAACACGGCGTCCGCGACCTCCTGCTCACCAGCAGGCGCGGACAGAACGCACCGGGCGCAGCCGAACTCGCGGCCGAACTCACCCAAGCCGGCGCCACCGTCACCATCGCCGCCTGCGACGTCTCCGACCGGGACGCCCTCGCGGAACTCCTCGCCGATGTGCCGTTGAGTGCGGTGATCCACACCGCGGGTGTCGTGGACGACGGGACCGTCGAGTCCCTCACTCCCGGCCAGGTGGGCACGGTGTTCGGCCCGAAGGCCGAGGCCGCGCGTCATCTGCACGAGCTGACCGCGCACCTCACCCTCGACGCGTTCGTGCTCTTCTCGTCGACGGCCGCCACCTTCGACGGCACCGGCCAGGCCAACTACGCCGCCGCCAACGCCTATCTCGACGCCCTCGCCACCCACCGCCGTACGCACAACCTGGCCGCGACCTCGCTCGCCTGGGGCCTGTGGGCTCCCGAATCGGGCGGCATGGGGGCGGATCTGACGCAGGCGGATGTCGACAGGGTGGCGCGCGGCGGTGCGTTGGCGCTGGGGCGCGAGGCGGGTCTCGCGCTGCTCGACGCGGCGCTGATCGGCGGGAAGGCCCATCTGCTGCCGGTGCCCTTCTCCACGGCGGCGCTGGAGGCGCGGGCCGGGAGCCAGGGCCTGCCGGCCATCCTGCGGGGGCTCGTCAGGGCACCCGCGGCACGGCGCGGCACCGTAGCGGCCGCAGCGGGTGCCGCGGCCGCGGAAAGCCTGAAGGACCGGCTGCTCAAGCTGCCGCCGGCGGAACGTACGCCGGTGGTGCTGGACCTCGTGCGGTCCCAGGTGGCCGCCGTGCTCGGGCACTCGGGAGTGGACGCCGTCGATCCGGCACGCGGCTTCGGCGGGCTGGGCTTCGACTCGCTCGCCGCCGTCGAGTTCCGCAACCGGCTCACGCCGGCGACCGGGCTGCGCCTTCCCGCGACGCTGATCTTCGACTACCCGACCTCCGAGGCCCTCGCCGAGTACATCCGCGAGCAGCTGGCACCGGCGCCCTCGGGCCCGGCGGCGCTGCGGGCCCTGGAGGCCGAACTGGCGGACCTGGAGGACCGGCTGGTCACCACGACCGACAACGGCGACGTGGACGAGCAGGACCACACCCGGGTCACCGACAGCCTGCGGGCCCTGGTGGCCCGCTGGACCGCACTGCGCGCCGGAGCCGCGGAGGCGGCGGCGTCCGCCGCGGCGGACGAGGCCGAACTGGCCTCGGCCGACGCGGACCAGCTCTTCGACATTCTCGACAGCGAGTTCGAACCTCTCGACTGACCCGCCCGGCGCCGATGCCGGCGCACCCCCGTATGACTCGTATGAGGAGAGATCCGACATGGTTGTTCAGGACCCCGCGCCGACAGCGGCCACCCGTAAGGAGACGGACCTTTGGCTGCTGGAGCGGCTGGTACCGGGATCGGGCGTCAACAACCTGTCCCTGACCTTCGACGTGGAGGGTGAGATCGACTCCGCGGCGCTGTCCCGGGCGCTGACCCTGGTGGTGCGCAAGTACGACATCCTGCGCACCGTCTTCCGCACCTCCGAGACCGACCTCACCAAGGAGGTGCTGGCGGCCGACGCGATCACCTCGGTCGACGTCACCTCGATCGACGTCACCGAGACGGAAGCCGCCGAGGACGCTCTCCAGGCCGCCGTCGAGGCGTTCGTCGCGGAGCCGTTCGCCCTGGACGGGAGCCCGCTCGTCAGGGCGGCGCGCTTCCGGCGGGCGGGCGGCGCCGGCGATGTGGTGAGCGTCGCGCTCCACCACCTCGTCTTCGACGCGATGTCGACCGTCACGCTGCTCGGTGAGCTGATCAGCGCCTATCAGGCGCCCGACACGTACGCGACCGACCCGGTCGCCGCGGTCGTCGAGGCGGAGCCGTCCGAGGAGAGCGTCGACTTCTGGCGCGACCAGCTCCGCGGTTTCCGCGGCGCGGACGACGGCCTCTGGTACGGGAATCCGGCCTCGGCCACCCCGAACCTGGCGGGCGACACCCTGCAGTACCTGCTGTCGGACGACGCCCTCGCCGTGGTCGGCCGCCTGCAGCGCGAGCTGCGCGCGCCGGAGGCCGTGATCCTGCTGGCCGCGTACTACCTGCTGCTCGCCCAGCACGGCGCGGGCTCGGACATCGTCGTCGGCTCACCCGTCAGCGTGCGGCCGCCCGGCCACGAGGGCGCCATCGGCTATCACGTCAACGTGCTGCCGCTGCGGGTGCGGATGGACCCGGCCAAGCCGTTCAAGCGGCTGGTGAACCGGGCCCGCGCGGTGTTCCTGGAGAGCCTGGGCGAGCCGGGCGTGACCGCCGAGTCCGTACTGGACGAGGTGCGGGACGGCGGCTCCTCCTCCTGGCGGAACTCGCTCTTCAACCACCTGTTCAACTACGTGCCGGGCGGCACCTCGGGAACGTTCGAGGTGGCCGGGCACCCGGCCAGGATCCGTGGGGTGGAGAACGGCTTCAGCAAGTTCGACCTGGAGTTCTTCTTCATGCCGGAGCCCGAGTCGGCGAAGACCACGATCCGCGCCGTGTTCCGTACCCAGGTCTTCACCCCGGCCGACGTGGAGCTGCTGCTCGCCCGCTACGACGCCCTGCTGTGCACCCTCGGCGACCAGCTGGACCGGCCGATCGGGGAGATCTCCGGCTGGAGCGCGGCCGACCACGCCGCGGTCCTGGCCGGCCACCGGGACGGCCTGCCCGAGGCCCTGCTCGGCCCGTCCGTCGCACCGTTCTCCGGCTACGCGAAGCTCGCCGCCAAGTCCGACAGTTCGGCCCTGACCCGGGCCTTCGTGGCCGCCCCCGACGGGACGGAGCTGCCGGTGGGCGTCCGCGGCGAGCTCTGCCTCGCCGACGAGGCGGTCACCCGCACCGGTGACGTGGCCCGCTGGCTTCCCGACGGCCGGATCGAGATCCTCGGCCGGCTGGACCGCCGGGTGACCGTGCAAGGGCTCGCGTTCGGCCTGGAGGACGTCGACGCCGCACTGCTCGCGCACCCCGCCATCGACGCCGCCGTGACCGTCGCCGCGGGCGGGGTCCTCGTTTCCTTCGTCGCCACCGCCGGCATCGAGGCCGGTCCCGGCCTGCTGGACCAGCTCTGGAAGCAGGTGCGCACCGACCTTCCCGGCCCGGCGGAGCCGGCCCGCATCATCGTCACCGAGGGGCTTCCGACCGTGAACGGCGCCCCTGACCTGCAAGGCCTGCGGCTGCGTGCCGAGGAGCTGCTGCGCACCGAGGCCGCGCCGGAGCCGGTGGACACCACCGAGCTGACCCGTGCGCTGATCGCGCTGTGGAAGCAGTTCCTCAAGCGCGAGGACCTGGACGCGGATTCCGGCTTCTTCACCAGCGGCGGCCACTCGCTGCTCGCCGTCCAGCTGCTGCAGCGCGTCAAGCGCACCACCGGTATCCAGGTGAAGATCCGGCTGGCCGACCTGTTCGCTCACCCGACCCCGGAGAAGCTCAGCGCGTACATCTCGGGCAAGAAGGCGTAGCGGGCCGCAGGAAGCACGACGGAGGGGCTCGTACCGGCTGATCCATCCGGTACGAGCCCCTCTTTCTTGCCTACGCGACGCAGAACTCGTTGCCCTCGGGGTCCTGGAGGGTGACCCCGTAGTGGTCCAGGCCGTCCTGCGACAGGACGCGGACCTTCGTGGCGCCGGCGGCCACCAGCCGTTCGGCCTCGGCGTTCACACGGGCGGTACGGGTCTCCAGCGGTACGTCCCGGCCGCCGCCGACCTTCAGGTCCAGATGCAGCCGGTTCTTGATCGTCTTGGCTTCCGGCACGACCTGGAAGAAGATGCGGGGCCCGGCGCCCGTCGGGTCGACGAGCGAGTCGGCGCAGCTGTTGGACGGGTCGCCGAGCTCGTCCTCGGGCACCCCGATGCTGATCCAGTACGCCCGCCAGGTCGCGAACCCGGCGGGCGGTTCCTCCTCGCGGTACCCCAGGGCGGTCGCCCAGAAGGGGACCAGCACGGCGGGTTCGGCACAGTCGATGCTGATCTGCAGAGTGGTCATCCCTCGATCGTGCCCGGAGGGACTGACAGCGGCCGGTCCGACCGCGCCGCCCCGCTCGTCAGCCGACCTCGGCCAGCCAGGCCTTCATGACGGTGTCGAAGCGCTCGGGCTCCTCGACGTGCGGCATGTGGCTGGACTGCTCGAAGAGCTCCCAGCGGGCGCCGGGGATGTGGTCGAGGAACGGCTGGATGGTGGCGGGTGTGGCCTCGTCGTACGCGCCCGAGATGATCAGGGTCGGGACGGCGACGGCCGGCAGCCGGTCGATGACCGTCCAGTCCTTCAGGGTGCCGATGACGTGGAAGTCGTTGGGGCCGTTCATGGTGCCGTAGACCGTCGGGTCGCTCTGCAGCTCCAGGAGGGTGGCGGCGACCTCGCGCGGCAGCGGGTTCGCCCGGCAGACATGGCGCTGGTAGAAGGCGTACACGGAGCGCTGGTAGTCCGGGTGGTCGAAGTCCTCGGTGGCCTCGTGGCGGCGCAGGGTGTCGCGGTGCACCGGCGGCATCGCGTCCTTGAGGCCCTCGCACGCCGCGCGCCACAGCGGCATGGAGGCCGGGGAGTTGGCGATGACGAGGCCGCGCAGCCCGGCGGGACGGCGGACGGCGTGCTCGGCGCCCAGCATGCCGCCCCAGGACTGGCCGAACAGCAGGTAGTCGTCGGCGATGCCGAGGTGGGCGAGGAGGTTGTCCAGCTCGTCGAGGAAGAGGTCGACGGTCCAGAAGTCGGCGCCGCGGTCGGGCAGCCGGGTGGAGCCGCCGTTGCCGATCTGGTCGTAGTGGATCACCGGGCGGCCGGTGGACGCGGCGAGTTCGGTCATCCGCAGCAGGTAGTCGTGGGTGGAACCGGGGCCGCCGTGGGCGATGACGAGCGGGGTGCGCCCGGTGTGCAGATCGCCGGTGACCCGGTACCAGGTGCGGTGGCCGCGGAAGGGGGCGGTGCCCTTCTGGGTGGGGGCGGGGAACATCGTGGAGTACCTCATGTCTCGGCTCGGCGGTGGCTCGGGTGGGGAGAAGGGAACGGCCGGGAAACGACACCGGCGCCGTCGGCGGGAGGCTTCCCCGCTGACGGCGCCGGTGCCGGCGGCCGGGCGACGATCAGGCCCTGGCGGCCTCACGGCGGGAGTTGAGGATGACGGCCCCGGACAGGACGACCGTCCAGCCGGCGAGCACCAGGGCGGCGACGAGGGTGCGGGTGCCGTGCAGCAGGGCACCGTGGCCGATGTCGGCGAGCCAGTAGCTCGGCAGGGTCTTGACGACCGCGGTCAGCCAGCCCGGGAATCCCGTGGTGGGCAGGAGCAGCCCGCCGAGGAACCCGAACAGCAGCACCAGGCCCTGGAGGTACATCTGCTGCTGCTCGACGGCCACGTACAGGCCGATGACCAGGCCGAGCACCGCGCACGGCAGGGCGGCGATCCAGATGCCCAGGGTGATCTGCAGCCAGCCGGCGACGGAGAGGTGCACGTCCTGGAGGGTGGCGCCCGCGAGCGCCACGAAGAGCGGGCCGGGCAGCGCCACGATCATGCTGACGACGATCTTCGAGAGCAGGTAGTTGCGCGGCAGCAGCGGGGTGAGCCGCAGCTGGCGGTGCCAGCCGATGGAACGCTCGTGGGCGACCCGGGCGCTGGTGTGCATGGAGGAGGTGAAGGCGCTGTACGCGGCGAGGCTGCACATCAGCCAGGCGCTGTACGTGATGCCGTTGGAGTGCGGGATCACCTGGTTCTTGTAGAGCATGCACTCCATGAGGTAGAGGCCCACGGGCAGCACGATCGCGAAGATGATGAAGCGCGGGCCGCGGAGCATCCGCTTGATCTCGATGGACAGGTAGCCGGTCATGCGGCGTCCTCCTGCACGTCCGTCTCGTCGGCGGCGGTCAGCGAGAGGAACGCCTCTTCCAGCCCGCTGGCGCTGATCTCGATGTCGTACGCGTCGGGGTAGGTGGTGAGCAGGGCGCGCAGGCTCTTGTCGGAGTCCTCGCAGTGCAGTTCGACACGGCCCAGGCGCAGCGCGGCGGCGGTCACGCCGGGCAGTGCGCGCAGGTCCGCCTCCTTCGCGTCGGGGACCGAGGCGCGCAGCACGCGGCCCGCGGTGAGGGCACGGATCTTGGCGACGGTGCCGTCGGCGGCGATCTCGCCACCGCGCATGAGGACGACGCGGTCGGCGAACTCCTCGGCCTCGTCCAGGTAGTGGGTCGCGAAGACCACGGTGCGGCCGGTGTCGGTGAACTTCCGCATGGACTCCCAGAACTTGCGGCGACTGCCGACGTCCATGGCGGAGGTCGGCTCGTCGAGCACCAGGAGCTGCGGGTTGCCGATGAGCGCGCAGGCGAAGCGGGCGCGCTGGCGCTGGCCGCCGGAGAGCTTGGTGCCGCGGCGGTCGACGATGTCCTCGATGTTGGCGCGGCGCAGCACCTCGTCGAGGGGCAGCGGCTTCTTGTAGAGAGAGGAGATCATCTCCAGCGTCTCGCGGACGGAGATGTCGTCGATCAGCGAGCCCTCCTGGAGGACGGCGCTGACCAGCCCTTCCCGTACCGCGAGGTAGGGGGCCCGGCCGAAGATGCTGATCTCACCGGAGGTGGGGTGGGACAGGCCGAGGATCATGTCGATGGTGGTGGACTTGCCCGCGCCGTTGGGGCCGAGGAGCGCCACGACCTCGCCGGGGGCGATGGTCAGGTCGATGCCCTTGACCGCCTGGACCTCGCCGTAGACCTTGCGCAGTCCGGTGACGCGGATGGCCGGCTCGGCCTGGGACGCGGGCCCGGACTTCCCCTTGGCCTCAGCGGCTGCGGGAGCCGGCGCGGGCTCCGGCGGTGCCGCTACCGGAACGGTCCCCTCTGCCCTGGCGGTGGTCTTCTCTGTGGTCTTCATGTCACATCCGGATCTGTCGGGAGAGGTCCTGTGCGGTCAGCAGCTCGGCCAGCGCCGTGGCGGCGCCTTCGTCACGCAGCAGGTCGGTGTGATCGCAGTCGAACCGGAGTTCACGGGCCACTGCTCCGGCCGCGCCGTCCGGGTCGGTGGAACGCAGCCGATTGAGTCCGCTGAGCGGGCTTCCGGAGCTGAAGGCGACGGCGTCCGTCCACGCGGTGGCGGCCGAGGAGTTGAGCTGGCCGGCCGCGACGACATAGGCGACGAAGGAGGTGAAGGACTCGGTGAACTCGGTCCGGCTCTCGGGTTCCAGCTCGATCTCGTCGAAGGCGGCTTCGCTGATCTCCCGGAAGAGTCCGACGAGCACCGGGCCGATGTACCCGAGGTTCTCGGGGTCGGCCTCCAGCGCCTGCCGGGCGGTCTCCTGGGCCTCGGCGACCGGTTCGGCACCGATGATTCCCGCGAACAGCTCGACGGACTTGTGGAACTGCCAGAGCAGACCGAAGGCGTTGGCCTGCTCGGGGTCGAACAGGATGAGCTGGGGGGCTCGTTCCTGCCACTGCGCTATGCGGCCGGCCAGGGCGGCGGCGTACACCGCTCCGGCGCAGAAGCCGAGTACGGCACCGACCTGCTGCCCGCTCGCGCGGACGTCCTCGAACCAGCGGTCGAGGTACTCCTCGCCCGACGGCCCGATGTCGGTGGCGATGGCCTGCGGCATCGTCTCCCAGACCGGATGGCTGGTGGCGGTGAGGCCGACGATGTCGGCGAATCGCGCATCGGGTCGCCCGGTGGCCGTGAAGTCGACAGCGAGGACCAGATCTCCTGGGCCCTTGCCGCCGATTTCCCACCATGCATCGGATTTCTCCACCAACAGCCCCTTCCGTTCCCTGCTGTCCCGTGCACCCGCATGGGGAGTGCTTCCGATGCTAGAAGCGGGCAATTGCACTGAGATCCCCTAGCGGACCCCCTAGCGCCCCCTACTCGTCGGGAGTACTCGCCGCGGCCGGGGCCGGTGCCGCTTCCACGGTCTCCAGCAGGTGCTCGGCCAGCTCCTCGGGCGTCTCGTACTCGTAGATCACGGCGGCGGACAGGCGTGCGCCGACGGCCGCGCCGATCCGGTCGCGGAACTCGACGGCGAGCAGCGAGGAGAACCCGAGGTCGATGAACTCGCTGTCGTCCTCGATCTCCTCGGCGGACGCGTGGCCGAGGACGGACGCGGTGACCGAACGCACCAGCTCCAGCAGGAGCTCGGCGCGGGCCGGGCCGTCGGCCGCGTGCAGCCGCCGCTGGAACTCCAGCGGATCGTCGGCCGGCTCTCCCCCAGCTACCGCTGGGAGGTGCCCCCCGACGGCGTCCGGCAGGTCCAGGACC
>NZ_JAPVLS010000137.1:0-16313 GCF_027158125.1 Streptomyces sp. H39-C1 | reverse complement strand
TGAAAACCCTCGGAGCCGACAACATCGCCAAGACCACCCGGGCGATCCGCGACGAACCCCAACGAGCACTCCCCATCCTGGGCATCACCAACGAACCGGTCACCTAAGGAACTTGATCAAGCCCTGGTGGGCCTCCGGTCGAGCCTGGCTTTTCTCCAGGCCGTCAACGTCGGCCCGATCAAGGCCCATCGGGCTTCGGACAGGTCGCTGGGGTACGGCTTGCGCTCGCTCACGGCGTAGCGTGATCATGTGCGACGCGGAGAGCTTAGTTCCGCTGGTGATCAGGCGATTCTGTGGCATCTTCAAACCAGACGGACTTCCGGGCACGGAAGCGAGCGATACGGGCGCCCTACCTCCACGGCTCGGGCGAGGCTGTTCATCTCTTACAGGTATGAACAGCGTCAAACCATGACACACGCAAAAGACTTACATCGGAATAACCCTCTGTAAACGCCCACTGAGGTCGTCGAACCTTGCTGCACCGCTGGCGTGCACCGGCGTGTGACTGTCTTGGCCCTCGGGCCGTCGCCTGTTGGCTCGCTACGACGGTCACCAACCGCGGACGGCGACCGCAGCCGAGGCGAGTGTTCCCCCAATGCCGCAACAAATGGCGCTGGGTTCCCAGAGGTCGCAATGCCAGGGCCTGCCAATCGACGTACCACCGTCGGCGCCATGGCCTGAAATCATACGGCTCACCCGACACCGTGGCCGGTCCTTGTGCCAGGTCTCGACCTCAGACAGCCACACCCTGCCCGGTGTAGGACAAGTATCTCGACCTTCGCGTCCCGGCGCGGCTCTCCGCTGCTCAATCGCCGTCGGCATCAGATTGCGGACGGGTCCTGTATTCATCCGCCCGGTTGCAAATACCAGCCCTTTTCGATAAGGCTGCTAAGGGGTTTCTGGTAGAGCTTTCGACGATTCGCGTGACTTCGTAGGCCCGCGGTATGTGAAATCGGGGCAGGGGGCTGAGAGATTCGCCCACGGCAGACAAGAAACAACTCCAAAGGACTGGAACCTCCCGCCAGTGGCATGTCAACATCCAACGTACCGAAAATACAAGGGCAGCCAGGCGGGCTCCTACGGCGGGACCCAGATGTCCCACCGGGCTTACCGCGCGGGCGTGCTCCCTGCTCAAGGAAGCACCACTGTCGGACCCCATCCTTCGATCCGCTCGTTTCACCTCCCCCATCCTCTTCGCGCTCGGCGTGCTGAATGCCTGGAGCGGCCCGAAGGTGGGGGACTACGGCGCCGTGTCCACCGCGCTGTGCCTGTGCGTCTGCGCGGCCGGCTTGCTCGGGGAAGATCTCCTACAACGCGAGTATCGCCGTGACCGAGCAGCGCTGGCGCACATCGCTGTCCATCCCGGAACTTCAACTCCGCATGTGGCCGACGCTGTTGGTGCTCCTGTGCGCGTGGTGGAGCGAAATCTTGACCGCCTCATTCACGACGGGTTTCTGGTGCTCGTCACGGACGGCGTGACTCCGGCCTTGCGTTCGTACCGGCTGGCTTCCTGACCCAGGAGTCCGAAGGGCGTCAGAACCCGGGGATGTGGCGCGCAACATAGCCGACGATCGCCGGTTAGCCAAACCGGCGTTCCCGCAGACCATTGGAGATATTCGGGGCTGCCCACCGCCCCCTGCCGTTCCGTACCTCACAGAAAACCACCGATGCCTGCGCGATCGTTGCCCACGACATTTGCTGCCCCCACTCCCCAGGCCGCAGCACACGCGGCCTTCCTGAGCGTGAAGGAGGCCGCGGAGTATCTCGGCCTCTCACCGCACACCCTCTATTTCTGGCGTCATCGGCGGCAGGGACCGCCGAGCTTCCGCATGGGGCCGCGAGGCCGCGTCATGTATCGGCGGGAGTCCCTCAACGCCTGGATCTGCGAACAGGAGCAGGCGGACTCCCGCTCCAACACATCCCTGAACCCCCTGATCGCTGCTCCGCAGCATCGGTTCAGTCACACCTGCAATGCCTGACGCGCGCACATCGTAGAGCGCCGCTTCCACCCGCCTCAACAAGGAGACTCTCCTGGCCGGCTATGTAGAGGACCGTTGGATCAAGAAGAAGAAGGACCCGATAAGCGGTAGAAGGGAAAGAACCGCTCGCTACGGCAAGGGCAAGCGATACAAGGTCGCTGGCATTGCTGGGATCCGGGATAGATCCTTCGACACCCTGGAGGACGCCAAGGCGTGGCTCCGCCGGTCAGCTACCGATGAGGAACGCGGGGAGTTCGTGGACCCGCGCGACGGATCCATCACCCTGGTCGACTACATCGCAATGCACTGGGCACCGGGCAGAGGAGGAGCCCCGAAGACCCAGCAGAACCAAGAGCGGAGAGCGCGGCTTCACATCGTCCCGCATCTCGGCCAGCTACCGCTGAAAAACATCACGGCGACAGAGCTGCGCGCCTACATCGCAAAGTTGGAGGCCACCGTCGCCTCAGTCGACTACCGACGTGGCATCTTGTCCGAGCTGTCCAGTGTTCTGGAGGCGGCCGTCGATGACAAGCGGCTTGCTAGAAACCCCATGCATGCGAAGTCTGTGCGGTGGCCCAAGGCGCCGAGGGAGCGACGCGAGGTTTGGTCGCTGGAGACGGCGCGCCGCGTTCGGGACGGGATTAGCCAGCGAAACAGGATATCCGTCGTACTCGGTTTGGGGTGCGGACTACGTCAGGGTGAGGTATTCGGGTTGAGCCCGGAGGACATTGATTACGCGCGAGGTGTAGTTCATGTCCGCCGCCAAGTCCAGGCGATCAACGGGAAGTTGTACTTCGCCCTGCCAAAGGGTAAGAAGACGCGCACCGTCGACCTGCCCTCCTCGGTGGCCGAGGAACTGAGGGTTCACGTTGCGTCGTTCCCGCCGGCGGAGGTGGAGCTTCCGTGGGAGAAGCCGGGGGCGGACCGAACCATGAGGAAGTTCTCCCTTCTGCTCACCACGCGATTCGGCAACGCCGTGGCGGTGAACACCTGGAACACCTACAGCTGGAAGCCCGCGCTGGCCAGGGCCGGAATCATTCCTCCGCGGCCCCAGGGCGCGAAGCCGTGGCAGTGGGAGGCGGCGCCGAAGGACGGCTTCCATGTGCTACGTCACACGTACGCCTCGATCATGTTGGAAGCAGGAGAGTCCGTCGTGACGTTGGCACGGTGGCTCGGGCACTCCTCGCCAGCTGTCACGCTTGGTTACTATGCTCACTTCATGCCAGAGGCCGGGAGCAAGGGGCGCACAGCGATCGACGAACTGCTTGAGGGGCGGGGGAGCGGCCTGGCAGCCGAAACTCCCCAGATTCTCCCCAAGGCTGATTGCGGAGAAAACCCCCAGGTATGAGCGGTGAGAGCTTGGCATGGATTGTAAGGCAAACGAGTCTGGCGGCCTGGGAATATGCTGAATGAGGTAACGGGAATCCGTTATGTGACCCCCCTGCGCGAGGGCGGCTCGGTGCCGGGGGTGGTCGAGGCCGACGACCTCGGCACGTACGTCGTGAAGTTCACCGGCGCCGCGCAGGGCCGCAAGGCGCTGGTCGCCGAGATCGTGGCGGGCGAGCTGGCCCGCCGGCTGGGACTGCGCGTCCCCGAACTCGTCCGGTTCCAGTTCGACCCGGTGATCGGGCTCGGCGAGCCCGACGCCGAGATCCAGGATCTGCTCAAGTCCAGCGGTGGCCTCAATCTGGGGATGGACTTCCTGCCGGGCTCGCTCGGGTTCGATCCGCTGGTCTTCGAGATCGAGCCGGCCGAAGCCGGCCGCATCGTCTGGTTCGACGCCCTGATCGGCAATGTGGACCGGTCCTGGCGCAACCCCAATCTGCTGATCTGGCACAAGGACCTCTGGCTCATCGACCACGGCGCCTCACTGATCTGGCACCACAACTGGAAGACGGCCGAGCAGGCGTCGGCGAAGCCCTTCGACGCCGCCGACCACGCGCTGTCCCGGTTCTCGCCCGACCCGGCCGCCGCCGCGGCCGAGCTCGCGCCCAAGGTCACCGAGGAGCTGCTGCGCGAGGTCACCGCGCTGGTGCCCGACGAGTGGCTGGACGGGGAGCCCGGTTTCGACGGTCCCGACGAGGTGCGCAGGGCGTACGAGCGGGTGCTGCTCGCCCGCGCGGGTTCCGTGCACGAGCGGATCGTCCTCGTGGCGGGGCAGAAGCCGAAGCAGGACGCGCCGGACTGGCTGCGCACCTGGGTGGACGGGAAGGCCGCGAAGTGAGCGGGTACCGGGGCAGTGGCCGGGATGTGTTCGAGTACGCGCTGGTGCGCGTCGTCCCGCGGATCGAGCGCGGCGAGATGATCAACGCGGGGGTGCTGGTCTACTGCCGCGCGCGGTCGTTCGTCGGCGCGCGGATCCATCTGGACGAGGCGCGGCTGCGCTGTCTGGACGAGCGGGTGGACGTCGAGGGGGTGCGCGCCGCGCTGCGCGGGTACGAGGGTGTGTGCGAGGGCGGGGAACGGGCCGGGCAGGCGGCCGGCGACGACCCGGGACGGCGTTTCCGCTGGCTCACGGCGCCGCGCAGCACGGTGGTGCAGCCGGGTCCGATCCACACCGGGCTGACCGCGGACCCGGAGGCCGAGGTGGACCGGCTGCTCGGTCTCCTGGTGCGCTGAAACACACTCGCGAGGGGTTCCGTTGACAGCGGGTCACAGGGCTCCTACGGTTTCGACAACTAACCTACTAAGCGGTTGCTCATGTGCGGAGTCCGTGCGGGATTCCGCGCGGCGCCGTATCTGAGGGCAAGGAGACTGCATGTCCACGACCGAGCAGCGCGTCGCGATCGTGACCGGGGCCGCGCGCGGCATCGGCGCCGCCACCGCCAAGCGGCTGGCGGCCGAGGGCCGCGCCGTCGCCGTACTCGACCTCGACGAGGGTGCCTGCAAGGAGACCGTCGAGCAGATCACGGCGGACGGCGGCAGGGCGCTCGCGGTCGGCTGTGACGTATCGGACGAGGCGCAGGTCGAGGCGGCGGTGGCCCGGGTCGCGGAGGAGCTGGGCGCGCCGACCATCCTGGTGAACAACGCGGGTGTGCTCCGCGACAACCTGCTGTTCAAGATGAGCGCGACCGACTGGGACACCGTCATGAACGTGCACCTCCGGGGTGCCTTCCTGATGTCCCGCGCGGTGCAGAAGCACATGGTGGCGGCCAATTTCGGCCGGATCGTCAACCTGTCGTCGAGCTCCGCGCTCGGCAACCGCGGCCAGGTCAACTACTCGGCCGCCAAGGCGGGTCTGCAGGGCTTCACCAAGACGCTGGCCTTCGAGCTCGGCAAGTTCGGCGTCACCGCCAACGCCGTGGCGCCCGGCTTCATCGTCACCGACATGACCGCCGCCACGGCCGCCCGGATCGGTATGGGCTTCGAGGAGTTCCAGGCCGCCGCCGCGACCCAGATCCCCGTCCAGCGGGTCGGCAACCCGGACGACATCGCCAACGCGATCGCCTTCTTCACCGGTGAGCAGGCCGGCTTCGTCTCCGGCCAGGTCCTGTACGTGGCCGGCGGCCCGCTCAACTGACGCGCATCGGAGATCTGAGCACCATGACACGTGAGATTCCCACCGACAGCGGCAAGGTCGCGCTCGTCACCGGCGCCAGCCGCGGTATCGGCTACGGCATCGCCGAGGCCCTGGTGGCCCGTGGCGACCGCGTCTGCATCACCGGCCGGAACGAGGACGCGCTCAAGGAGGCCGTCGAGAAGCTCGGCGCCGACCGGGTGATCGGCGTGGCCGGCAAGGCGCACGACGAGGCTCACCAGGCCGTCGCCGTCGAACGCACCATGGAGGCGTTCGGCCGCGTCGACTTCCTGGCGAACAACGCGGGCACCAACCCGGTCTTCGGCCCGATCGCCGAACTCGACCTGAACGTCGCGCGCAAGGTCTTCGAGACCAATGTGATCTCGGCGCTCGGCTTCGCGCAGCAGACCTGGAAGGCCTGGCAGAAGGAGAACGGCGGGGCGATCGTCAACATCGCCTCGGTCGCCGGTCTCGCCCCGTCGCCCTTCATCGGCGCCTACGGCATCAGCAAGGCCGCCATGGTCAACCTGACGATCCAGCTCGCCGCCGAAATGGCGCCGGGCGTGCGGGTGAACGCCATCGCCCCGGCGGTGGTCAAGACGAAGTTCGCCGCGGCGCTGTACGAGGGCCGCGAGGAGGAGGCCGCCGCGGGCTACCCGCTCAAGCGGCTGGGCGTCCCGGAGGACATCGGCGGCGCCGCCGCCTTCCTGCTCTCCGAGCAGGCCGGGTGGATCACCGGCCAGACCCTCGTCGTCGACGGCGGGTTGTTCCTGCACGCGGGCGTCGCCTGAGTCCGCTGTCCGGGCCGGGTCCGGGCTTCGGCCCGGGCCCGGCTCAGCTGTTTCCCCGTGTGCCGCCGGGCGTCGCGTACGCACCCGCGGAGCGCGTTGTCAGTGCCTCCCGGTACGTTCTGAGTACCAGCAACGGATCGTGTACCGGAGGTTCCTGACGTGCCCAGCATGCTGCCCGACTCCTGGCAGGACGTCCTCGGCGAGGAGTTGGACAAGCCGTACTTCCAGCAGCTCACCGAGTTCGTGGAGACCGAGCGGGCCACGCACAAGATCTTCCCGCCCCGGGACGAGGTCTTCGCGGCTCTGGAGGCCACGCCTTTCGACCGGGTGAAGGTGCTGATCCTCGGCCAGGACCCGTACCACGGTGAGGGACAGGGGCACGGGCTGTGCTTCTCGGTGCGCCCTGGCGTCAGGACCCCGCCGTCGCTGCGCAACATCTTCAAGGAGATGAAGGAGGAGCTCGGCCACCCGGTGCCGGACAACGGCTACTTGATGCCGTGGGCCGAGCAGGGCGTCCTGCTGCTCAACGCGGTGCTGACGGTGCGGGAGGGCGAGGCGAACTCGCACAAGAGCAAGGGCTGGGAGAAGGTCACTGACGCGGTGATCAAGGCCGTCTCCGACCGCTCGGACCCGGCGGTGTTCGTGCTGTGGGGGAACTACGCCAAGAAGAAGCTCCCGCTGATCGACACGGAGCGGCACACGGTGATCCAGGGCGCGCACCCCTCACCGCTGTCCGCGAAGCTCTTCCTCGGCAGCCGCCCCTTCACGCAGATCGACGACGCGGTCAAGGCCCAGGGCCACGACCCGATCGACTGGCGGGTGCCCGACCTCGGTGTCCGCGCCTGACCGGGTTTTCCGGACCCTGCGGCTAGCGTCAGCAGGATCAGCGGGAACGGGACGCCCGCGGGGCGCAGGAGGCGGCAGTGACGGATCAGGAACAGAGCTGGGGTGTCGGCCAGGACACGGTCATGACGCGGATCGGCCAGGTCATGATGCTGCTGCACGGCGGCGACCGTGAAGAGGCCAGGACCCGGTTCGGCCGTCTGTGGGAGGAGATCGGCGAGGACGGCGATCCCCTCCACCGCTGCACGCTGGCGCACTTCATGGCCGACACCCAGGACGATCCCGAGGACGAACTGGAGTGGGACCTCAGAGCCCTGCGGGCGGCCGACGGTCTCTCCGACGAACGCACCGGCCGGCACCACGAGTCGCTCGCCGTGCGGGGCTTCTATCCGTCACTGCACCTGAACCTCGCCGCCGACTACCTGAAGGTCGGCGAGCGGGAGCTGGCGCGCAACCACCTCGTCCGGGCGAGGAGCGCTGCGGGCGCGCTCGGTGACGACGACTACGGCGACGGCCTGCGGGCCGCGATCGGGCGGATGGAGCTGAGGCTGGACGGCTCCGGTCACCGTCCGTAGGACTCGTGGCAGATCCGCGCCGCGTCGCTGTCCTTGGCCCAGCCGCCGTAGGTCTCGCCCAGCGCGCAGACCCCCGCCCCGCCGGGCAGTGACGCCGCCGGGCGGGGGTGCGGAGCGGCCTTGGCGGCGGGCACCGGATCCCGTTCGGCGGGCTCCACCGGGGTCCGCGCCCGGTGATGGCGCCGCACGTGCCGCGGCGGTGCTGGGGCCGCGGCGGAGGTCCGCGGACCGGGCTCCGGTTCCACCGGAACGGTCGCGAGCGACTGCTGGTCGGGCTGCCGGACGACCGTCCGGTCCTGGGGGAGCGGGAGGACGGGCAGCGCCGGCGCCGACGAGGGGCCGGGGGCGGGCTGCGAGGGCACCGTCGTACACCCGGTGACGGCCGAGGCCGCCGCAATGAGCACTACTGCTGCTAAATGACGCATTCGGACAACTCTGCCGGTCGGCGGCACCGTTGGGTATTCCCCGCAGGAGTGACGCGGAGTGACACCGCCGGAGGACGGCTCCGGCAGGCCCCGTATGCTGCCAGAACACATCAGACCTGTTGCCACGGTGACGCGGGCGGAGACGCGCGCGGCAGCGGCGGCGGGCGCGGTCGAAGCGGTAGCGGCAGAACGGGAGAGGCACATGGGATCCGGCAACGCCCCCCTGAAAATCGGGGTGATCGGCCTCGGTGACATCGCCCAGAAGGCATATCTGCCGGTGCTCGCCGCCCAGCCGGGGATCGAAGTGCATCTGCACACCCGTACCCCCGCCACCCTGGACCGGGTCGGTGACGCCCTGCGGCTGCCGCACCGGCACACCAGCCTGGAGGCGCTGATCGGGCAGGGGCTCGACGCCGCCTTCGTGCACGCGCCCACCGACCGGCACGTCGAGATCACCGAGGCACTGATCGAAGCCGGCGTCCCGGCCTACGTCGACAAGCCGTTCGCGCCCGACCTCGACGGGGCGCGGCACCTGGTGAACCTCGCCGAGCAGCGCCGGGTCAGCCTGATGGCAGGCTTCAACCGCCGCTACGCGCCGGGCTACACCCAGTGCGCGGACCACCCGCGCGATCTGATCCTGATGCAGAAGAACCGGGTCGGGCTCGCCGAGGAGCCCCGCTCCGTGGTGTTCGACGACTTCATCCATGTCGTCGACACGCTGCGCTATCTCGCGCCCGGGCCCATCGAGCACACCGATGTCCGCGCCAAGGTCCGCGACGGTCTGCTGCACCATGTCGTCCTGCAGCTGTCCGGTGACGGGTTCACCGCCATCGGCACGATGAACCGGATGAGCGGCTCCACCGAGGAGATCCTCGAGGTGAGCGGCGACGACACCAAGCGCCAGGTCGTCAACCTCGCCGACGTCATCGACCACAAGGGCCAGCCGACCCTGCGCCGCCGCGGCGACTGGGTTCCGGTCGCCCGCCAGCGCGGCATCGAGCAGATCATCCTGGTCTTCCTGGACGCGGTGCGCAGCGGCAAGCTGCTCGATGCCCAGGACGCGCTGCGCACCCATGAGCTGTGCGAGCGGATCGTCACCGCGATTCGCGAGCAGTCCGCCTGACCCGCAGCGAGACCTCGTACCCCGCGGCCAGCAGGACGACCAGCAGCGCGAGGTGCGGCACCCAGTCGCCGAACCGGACGTACGGGCTGCGGCCCTCCGACAGCGGCACCTGGTAGACCGCCGCCGTGCTCGCGCTGGTGCCCAGCCACGAGCCCACCTGGCGCCCCTGACCGTCGTAGACCGCGCTCACCCCGGTCAGGGTGGCGTGCACCATCGGACGCCAGGTCTCCGCGGCCCGCAGCGCGGCGAGCGAGGCGTGCTGGGGCGGCGCCCAACTGCCCTGGAACGACGAGGTGGACGACTGCGCCACCAGCAGCTGCGCCCCGTCGTCGGCCAGCTTCCGGCTCATGTCGGGGAAGGCGGACTCGAAGCACACCAGCGGCCCGAAGCGCAGGTTCCCCGCGGTCATGACCACCTGGCGGTCGCCGCGCCTGCGGTCCTCGCCGGCCGCCTTGCCGACCGACGTGGCCCAGCCCAGCACCGAGCGGAACGGGATGTACTCGCCGAACGGCACCAGACGCATCTTGTCGTAGCTCGGGCCGGTGATGCCGTCCGCTCCCACCAGCACCGACGTCTTGGAGATCCCGCGCCCGTCCGCCCGCTGGGCGTCCACGTTCACCAGGACGTCCGCGTCGGCCTCCCGGGCGAGCGCGGCGAGCCGGTCGGCGAGGTCCGGCCGGGACGACAGGTCGAAGCCGACGCTGCTCTCGCCCCACACCACCAGGTCCACCCGCTGCCCGGCCAGTGTGCGGGTCAGCTGCTCCTCGCGGTCGAACCGGGCCTCCGCCCCCTCGATCACGCCCGGCTGCACCACCGCGATCCGTACCGTCCTGGTCCGGTCGGGCACCGGCGCGCCCAGCCACACGGCGGTCGTGCCGACCGCCACCGCGGCCAGCGCGGCGCCGGCCGGGGCGCGGACGGAGGGCGCCGCGATGAGCGCCGCCACCGCCGTGTTCACCGTCACGACCAGCGCGCTGATCAGCCAGACCCCGCCGACCGACGCCAGCCGCAGCGCGGGGGCGACCTGCCACTGGCTGGCCCCCAGCAGCCCCCACGGTCCGCCCAGGTACTGCCAGGAGCGCACCAGCTCGACCATCAGCCATCCGCACGGCGCCAGCACCAGGGCGGCGGCCACCCGCCGCGGTCCGGGATGCCCGCCCAGCGTCCGCCGCAGCAGCCAGCCCCACGGCGCCCACAGGGTCCCCAGCAGCAGGGCCAGCACGACGATGAAGACGTTGAGGCTCGGGAACAGCCAGTGGTGCACGGCCAGCATGAAGCCGGCCCCGCCCAGCCAGCCGTCGAGCGCGGCGCGGCGGCCCGTCGGCGCGGAGCGCGCGAGCAGGATCCACGGCACCAGCGCCACGTAGGCCAGCCACCACAGCGACATCGCGGGGAAGGCCAGCGCCGGCAGCGCGCCCGCAGCGGCCGCGGCGAGGCCGCGCGTCCAGGGCGAGGTGAGGCGGGATACCTGCCGGTCGGCTGTCACCGTCATACCCGCTCCCTAGTGGGTGTTTCGCCTCAGTGTCGGGGGTGCGGACGCCTCGTGCACAGAGGGCGACATTCCGGGTGACCCGGCGTGTCCCCGAATCGTCCGGCCCGCACGGTGCGACTGCCCGGTGCGGCTCAGGGCATGCGGTTCCAGGACACGAGGACCGGACGGCCGTGCTCGGTGCCGATCCGGCTGACGGTCCCGGTGGCCAGCTGGAACAGGGCGCCGTCCGCCGGCGGGAGTCCCAGCCGGCGGGCGGTCAGCACCCGCAGGAAGTGGGCGTGGGCCACCAGGACGATGTCCCCGTCGTCCCCGAGGTCGCGGAACGCGGCGTCCACCCGGGCGAGGACCCGGTCGGCGCGCGCGCCGACCTCCGCCGGCAGCTCACCGGGGTGTCCCGGGATACCGGGGGGTACACCGTCGGTCCACAGGTCCCAGTCCGGCCGCGTCCGGTGGATCTCGTTCGTGGTGATGCCCTCGTAGCCGCCGTAGTCCCACTCGTGCATATCGGGATCCACGGTGGTGTGCCCGAGGCCCGCCAGCTCGGCCGTGTGCACCGCGCGTCCGAACGGGCTGGTCAGGACGAGCGCGATGCGGAATTCCGCCAGCAGGGGTGCCAGACCGCGGGCCTGCTCCTCGCCCCGGGGAGTGAGCGGGAGGTCGGTGTAGCTGGTGTGCTGCCCCGACGCGCTCCACTCGGTCTCGCCGTGCCGGACCACGATCAGTTCACCCATGGCGGGTCCCTCTTCTCTTTCGTGCTCAACCCCCGCGACGCTACGCCCAGTGGCCGCGCGCGACCGCGCACCCCCCTCCGCGGCCGTGTCAGCTTCCGGCGGGGGCGAGCTCGGCCGCCGGTTCCGCGGCGTCGGCGCTCTCCGGCTGCCCGTACCAGGCGACGGCCACCGCGCCCGTCACGGCCAGGACGAAGCCGGCGATCGCCACCCAGCCGAAGCCGTCGCGGGAGGTGTCACCGAGCCAGAGGACCCCGAGGATGCCCGGGACCACGGTCTCGCCGACCACCAGGGCGGCCGTGGCGCCGTTGATCGAACCGATCTGCAGGGCCACCGTGTGCAGGTACATGCCGCCGATGCCGGCGACCAGGATCGCGTACAGGGCGGGGTCCGCCAGCAGCGTCGGGAGGTCGAACGGGTCCACGCCGTCCAGCACTCGCACGCCGACGCCCAGGGCGCCGAAGCCCAGCCCGGACAGCAGACCGGCCAGGATCGCGCCGCGTGCGCCGAGGCGTCGCACCAGCAGGCTGCCGGCCCCGATGATCGTCACGGCGGCGACGAGCAGCCACCAGTGGGTGGCGCGTGCGGTGTGACCGCTGCCCTCGGGACCCGCCGCCGTGGCCAGCAGCACCAGGGCGGAGCAGACGACGCCGATGGAGATCCACTCGGGCCTGCTCAGCCGGATGCCGAGCATCCTGATGCTCAGCACCGCGGTGATCACCAGGTTGGCGCTGATCACCGTCTGGGAGAGGAACAGCGGCAGCAGCCGGGCGGCCAGCGCCCCGAGCCCGAAGCCGATGAAGTCCAGCACCGTGCCGAGCATGAATTCCCAGGTCACGGCGGCTTTGGCGGTGGAGGAGAGGCTCGGGCCGCCGTGCTCGGTGGTGCCGGTGGTGGAGGCGGCGGCCGCTTCGCGTCGGGCCGACTTACGTGATCCCACGGCCTGTAGGACCGACCCCGTGCCGTAGCAGGCCGATGCCGCGACGGCTGTCAGAAGGCCGATGTACACCAAGAGCTCCGTTCCCGTACCACTGTGTCCTGCCGCGGAGATCGTCTCCTCCGGTCTACTGGACGCGCTGCCGGGGACGAAAGTTCCGTAAACCGGGCGCCGGGTGTCCGGAGGCCGTGCCGACACTCCGGCTCCGCGATCTTCTGCCGTCACTCGACCGGTCATATCGTATGGTCATCGGAATTGGCTGGTAGCGGCCGGGCGAGTGCGTTGTGGATCATGTACGGGGGAACGGATGTCGCTGGGTCGCCGATGGGTACTCACAGCCGTGGCGGGCGGATTCCTGACGGGATGCACGTCGGCTCCCGGCCCCGCCGAGCGGTCGCAGGACCCGTCGTCCCCGCCCGGATCCGGCCCCGGCACGGTCCCCACGCCGTCCGTCGCGCCACCGTCCCCCGCAACCCCGTCGCCCAAGCCGGCTCCCCGGGTGACCCGGGCCGCGACCGTCGCCCGCTACGGCCGGATGACCCCCACCGGCTGGGGTTTCACCGCTCCCGGGGTGGTCACCAAGCTGCCGCCCGCCGCGGGACGGGCGATAGCGCTGACCTTCGACGCCTGCGGGGGACCGGGTGGCGGCGGCTACGACCGGGAGCTGATCGACCTGCTGCGAGCCCGCAAGGTGCCCGCGACGCTCTTCCTCAACGCGCGCTGGATCGACGCCAACCGCGCGCACTTCGAGCAGCTCGCGAGCGATCCGCTGTTCGAGATCGCCAACCACGGGACGCGTCACCGGCCGCTGTCGGTATCGGGCCGCTCCGCGTACGGCATCGCCGGGACACGCGACGCCGGGGAGGTCTTCGACGAGGTCGCGGGGAACCAGGACAAGCTCACCGCCCTGCTCGGACATCCGCCGCGCTTCTTCCGCTCCGGCACCGCGTACTGCGACGACATCGCGGCGCGCATCGTCGCCGAACTGGGGGAGCGGTTCGCCGGATTCAGCGTCAACGCCGACGCGGGGGCCACGTTCACCCCTGCCCAGGTGCGCCGCGCCGCCCTCACGGCCACCGCCGGATCGGTTGTCATCGGCCATATGAACCACCCCGCGGGCGGTACGGCCGAGGGCATGGCCCGTGCCCTGCCCGCGCTGCTCGCGGCCGGCCACCGGTTCGTCCGGCTCTCCGACGCCGTGCACTGAGGCGTCGCGGACGGCGCACCCGGTAAGCTCATCACTGAGTACTTGAACCTTCAAGTGCAGATTGCTTGAAGTTTCAACTGAGTCGGCGTACCGTCGGAACAGGCCCGCCGACCACGGGGCCGACCGATGTCCGACCAGGAGCGCCACCATGCCTGTACGCCGCCTCAACCACGCCGTGCTCTACATCCGCGATGTCGCGCGCGCCGTCGAGTTCTACACCGATGTCTTCGGCTTCAAGATCGATGTGGAGATCCCCGGACGGGCCGCCTTCCTCAGCGCCCAGGACACCCTCAACGACCACGACCTCGGCCTCTTCGCGATCGGTGCGGACGCCCCCGGCCCCGAGCAGGGCCGGGTCGGCCTCTACCACCTGGCCTGGGAGGTCGGCACGCTCGGCGAACTCGCCGACACCGCCGCCAAGCTGACGGAGCGCGGTTCGCTGGTCGGCGCGACCAACCACGGAGTGTCGAAGTCCCTGTACGCCAAGGACCCCGACGGCAACGAGTTCGAGATCATGTGGCGGGTGCCGCGCGAGGACTGGCCGGCCGGGGACGAGCCGAAGCTGCGGGCGCTGGATCTCCAGGAGTCGCTCGACCGCTGGGGTCCGGACCTGAAGACCGGTGCCGCCGCCGGCTCGGCCACCTGACCCGTCCCTGTCTGCGACGCCTGGCGTACCGCCGACCCCCCTTTCGAACGCGAAAAGCGGTGGTTTCAGGTCGAGAGCGGTGGGCCGGGAACACTCAGGGCCCGACGTTCTCCCAGCTCACGGACATCTCAGTGGCCGCGCCACGCGCGGGTGTCCGCATGCTGGACGGTTCGCCGAGTGCGTTCGGGGCGGCCACTGAGCTGCCCGTATCGAACAATGAGCCATCGTCCGATCACACAACGCGACCGGAAGTGGTCGTTCGAAGTGCGGCCACGAAACACCTCCGTAATACTCCTGTCCGTTATCTGCAACCAACGGAGAAGGAGTGTTCGGAATGCGATACACCCTAGGTGCGATCGGAGTGGGGGCCGCCCTGGCTCTCAGCTGCGTGGCGGGCACCAGTGGGACCGCCCGAGCCGAATCCGCCCAGCCGCACAGTCTGTACGCGCCCTCGTCGATGGTGCTGACCATCGGCAAGGGCGAGGAAGCCGCGACCGCCGCTGTCCAGCGGGCCGTGCTGCTGCGCTGTCGCCCCACCGCCGGAGGCGACCACCCGGACGCACAGGCCGCATGCACGGAACTGACCCTGGCGGGCGGGAACTTCGACGCGCTGTTAGCCTCCGACCCCAACCGGATCTGCCCCAAGATCTGGGATCCGGTGGTGGTCACCGCGGACGGAGTGTGGCAGGGGCAACGCGTCTCGTACTCCCACACCTACGCGAACTCCTGCATCAAGGCAGGGGGTACCGGGGCGGTTTTCGGCTTCTGAGCCGGAGCTGAACGACTGCACCGAGGCGGGTCACGGCTGTTGTGATACCGGCCACTCGGGTCAAACCCGACAGGCCGTGTTCACCTTGCACCGGTAACGTGCCCTTCGGCCCCCTTGCCACGGCGCGGTTGCCGCGGAGCCCGAGCGCAGCGCGGCCCCGGTGGAAAACCCGGATACGGCGCTCACCCGGAGGGCCGGGACGGTCCGTCCCCGGAGCGCGCCCGCGGCACCCGGCAAGCAGTCCACGTACCTCGGAGGGTAAGACATGCGTCCGTTCCTGGCCGGCACTGATCGGATCGACGCGCGCTGTGCGCCGCCGTCCTTCACCCCGGCCGGGAACGGGAGCGCTGTATGACGCTGGCAGAGGCACCCGAGCTGACGCTCGACACCCTGATCGACCCGGCCGAGCTGCTGGCACCACCGCGCGCGGTCTTCTCCGGGAAGGGTCCCGCGCCCGAGCGGACCCTGCTCGACATCCTCGCGGAGACCACCCGAAGACACCCGAATGGCCCAGCCGTCGACGACGGTTCCACGGCGCTGAACTACCGCGCCCTGGCGGCCGAGACCGAGGCGATGCGGCTGCGGCTCGCGGCGGCCGGCATCGGCGCCGGCGACCGGGTCGGCATCCGGGTGCCGTCCGGCACCAACGACCTGTACGTCTCGATCCTCGCGGTGCTGGCGGCAGGCGCCGCCTATGTGCCGGTGGACGCCGAAGACCCCGACGAACGCGCCGAGTTGGTCTTCTCCGAAGCGGGAGTGAGCGCCGTCATCGGCGCGCACCGCGAGTTCCGTCCCTGCGGTACCCCGCACGGCGTCGTGGGCCGGCGGCCCGGACCCGACGACGACGCCTGGATCATCTTCACCTCCGGGTCGACCGGCAAGCCCAAGGGCGTTGCCGTCACCCACCGCAGCGCCGCGGCGTTCGTCGACGCCGAGGCCGGGCTCTTCCTCACCGAGGAGCCCATCGGCCCCGGCGACCGGGTGCTGGCCGGGCTGTCGGTCGCCTTCGACGCCTCCTGCGAGGAGATGTGGCTGGCCTGGCGGTACGGCGCCTGCCTCGTCGCCGCGCCGCGGTCACTGGTCCGCACCGGGCTCGACCTGGGCCCGTGGCTGGTCGAACAGCGCATCACCGTCGTGTCGACGGTGCCCACCCTGGCGGCGCTGTGGCCGTCGGAAGCGCTCGACGACGTCCGGCTGCTGATCTTCGGCGGCGAGGCGTGCCCGCCCGAACTCGCCGAGCGGATGGCCGTCGAGGGCCGCGAGGTGTGGAACACCTACGGG
>NZ_JAPVLS010000136.1:0-16652 GCF_027158125.1 Streptomyces sp. H39-C1 | reverse complement strand
CCCGACGCTCGGCGCGCCGCCCACCCCGCCGCCGGGCACCGCGGGTTCCGCGCTGCCCTCGGCGGCGAGCACCGCGAGGTTGAAGCCGACCATGCCGGTCGCGGCGAGCACCGCGAGCCGCAGCCACTGCCGCCCGGTGAGCGCACGCAGCCGGACGGCCGTGTCACTGGTGCTTCTGAGCGTGAGCAGGGCGAGCAGTACGAAGGCGATGCCGTACCGCAGCGCCTGGCCTCCGGCGTGCGGGTAGTCGACGAGTGCGCCGTTGGCGGTGAAGGAGCCGCCGACCAGGACACAGGCGAGGGCGGCCAGGAGCGCTCCACGGCGCTGGAATGAGTTCATGCGATGACGCTATGAAGAGAACCGGTCCGGATTAAGGTCCAATCCCATGGCAGCTTCGAGGACCACTTCCGACGACGGCGACGGTGACGGAGCGGGCGGGACCGCCGCCTGGGAGCTGCTGCTCCCTTCGGCGGCCGCCCCGGCGCGCAGCCGTGGCCGCGCGCTGCAGGGGGCGCTGCGCGACGCGGTGCGGTCGGGCCGGCTGACGCCCGGCACCCAACTGCCGTCGAGCCGGGAGCTGGCCGCCGATCTGCGGGTGTCGCGCGGGCTGGTGACGGACGCGTACACGCAGCTGACCGCGGAGGGGTATCTGAGCGGCCGGCAGGGCTCCGGGACGTGGGTGACCAGTGCGTGCGCGGGTCCCGTGGCGCCCGCCCCCGGACCGTTCGCGGCGGACGACCGGGGCGGCCCCACGGACTTCCGGCCGGGGCTGCCGGATCTGTCGCTCTTCCCGCGCGCCGCCTGGTCGGCCGCCCACCGCAGGGTGCTGACGCGGCTGCCGCACCGGGCGTTCGGCTACCCCGATCCCCGCGGGCTGCCCGAACTGCGGGCCGCGCTCACCGATCTGCTGGCCCGCCGCCGTGGGGTCGCGGTGGAACCGGACCGGGTCGTGGTGTGCTCCGGGGTGGCGCAGGCGCACACCCTGATCGGCCTGGTCCTGCGGGACCGCGGGGAGCGCCGGGTGGCGGTGGAGGATCCGGGCAGCCCCGAACACACGGCGCTGTTCGCGGCGGCGGGGCTGGCGGCAGTGCCGGTGCCGGTGGACTGTGACGGCCTGGACCCGGCGGCGCTGGCCGCCACCGGGGTGCGGGCGGCCGTGGTCACCCCGGCCCACCAGTTCCCTTCGGGGGTGGCGTACACGGCCCGGCGGCGCGGTGAACTCGCCGACTGGGCCCGGGAGAGCGGCGGACTGCTGATCGAGGACGACTACGACGGGGACTTCCGCTACGACCGGGCGCCCGTCGGCGCCCTCCAGGGCCTGGCCCCCGGCCGGGTCGCCTACACCGGATCCGTCAGCAAATCGCTGGCTCCCGGACTGCGGCTGGGCTGGCTGGTCGCACCGGCGGAGCTCGCGGCCGAGGTCGCGGCACGCAAGCGGACGATGGACCTCGGCAATCCGGTGACCGAGCAGGCCGTCCTGGCGGAGTTCATCTCCGGCGGCCACTACGACCGGCAGTTGCGGCGCTGCCAGCGCCTGTACCGCATCCGCCGCAACACCCTGGCCGAGGCGCTGGAACGGCACTTCCCCGGGGCGCGGGTCAGCGGCATCGCGGCCGGACTGCATGTGATCGCGGCCCTGCCCGCGCGCTACGGACCCGAGCCGCGCTTCCTGGCGGCGGCCGCGGCGGCGGGTGTCGCGGTACGGCCGCTGTCCGACTACACCGTGCGCGGCGGCGGTGCGGACGACGGCCGGGTGCGCCTCGTCATGGGGTACGCGCACCTGTCGCCGGCGGACATCGAACGGTCGGTCGCCCTGCTGGCCGGGGGGCTTTGATCTCGAATCGGCAACGGCAGGTTTAACTTCTCGATACCCCCCTCTGTCGCAGTCGTCCCACTTGATAGATATGACGCAGCGCGTTCCTGTCGGTCGATAGGCGCTCCACCCCCTTTTGGCCTTCGTCCTGTTGAGAGGTACGCCCATGCCTCCGCGCCCCCGCGCGGCGGTCCTGCCCCTGGTCGCGGTCTTCGCCGCCGGGTATCTCGCCGCCTATCTGCTGCCCACCATCGTCGGGCACCTCGGTTCTCCCCCGGTGGCCTCGGCCTGAGCAGCGCCCATGCGGGCGCTGTCGGCAGCGCACTGCTGCTCTCGTCGGCCGGTGCCGGACTGACCCTCGCCTCCCGCGTGGACCGCCTGGGGCCCGTCCGCCTCGCCCGCGCCGGCCTGCTGCTCATGGTGGCGGGCTTCGCCCTCGCCGCCGGCACGTCCCACGTTCCGCTGGTGGTCGCCGGCTGCGTCATCGGCGGCTTCGGCTCCGGGACGGCGACCGCGGTCGCCGCCGTCGGGATCGCCGCCCGCCAGGACCCGCACCGCGCCTCGGTACTGGGCCTGTTGACCACCTCGGCGACGGCCGGCGCGCTGTACCTGGTGCTGCCGCGACTCGGTGGCGGCCACGCGCTGCCGTTCGCCGCCATCGCCTGCGCCGCCGCGCTGGCGCTGCCCGCGGCCGGGCGGCTGCCGGCCGCACCGGACCGGGTGGCGTCACCGCGCCCCGACGCCGGCGTCCCGGCCCGGCTGCCGCACCGCCGCGCCGGCGCCGTGCTGGCCGTCGCCATGCTGTGCTGGTCGATGGCGCAGAACGCCCTGTGGGGCGTGAGCGGACGCATCGGCCTCGACCGGGCCGGACTCTCCGAGGCCGCGCTCGGCCTGGTCTTCGCCGTCGCCCTCGGTGGCGGTCTGGCCGGGGTCGGCGCGGCGGGCGCGCTCGGCTCCCGGCTCGGCCGCGCCGTCCCGATCGGTGTGGGCACCGCGGTCATCGCCACCTGTGTCGCGGTGAGCGCCTCGGCCGGCGGAGCCGTGCCGTTCGCGACCGGCGAGGTGCTCTGGAACACCGTCTACCCCGTGGTGCTCTCCTACCTGATCGGCCTGGCCGCCTCACTCGACGGGCAGGGCCGCTGGGCCGTGCTGGCCGGTTCCGCCTCCAACCTCGGCGTCGCGTGCGGACCGCTGGCCGGGACGCTGCTCGCCGGTCATGCCGGCTACCCGGTCATGGGCGCCGTACTGGCCTGCGTGCTGTTCGCCACCGCCGTGCCGCTCACCGCGGTCGCACTGCACAGCGGCGGCCGCGTCCTGCTGCCGGGCACCGTCCGTCGGCGCGGCGGCGCGGCCGCGGCGGCTGTCGCGGGCGCGGCCGGCGCCCCTGCGGGGGCCGTGCCAGAACTGGGCGGCACCGAACTGGTGGTGACCGATATCGAGGTCGCCCCGATGCCCGTGCCGGAAGCGGTACTCGTCCCGCCGGCGGCCGCGCCACCGGCCCTCCGCGAGGAACCGGCGGCGCAGCTCACCTCGGTCTAGCGCACGGCCGTGCGCGTCAGGAGTTGGACCACTGGCGGGTCGACAGGACCAGGCGGTAGCCGTCCGCGTCCTCGATCGTGACGCCCCACTGGTCCCAGTACGGGTTGTGCGCGGGCACGCGGGTGCCGCCGTGCTCCAGCAGGCGGGCGAGGAGGTCGGCCGAGACCTCGCCGTCGAGGTAGACGACGAGCAGGTCCTCGGCCGTCGGCCGGGGCTCGACCGGCTGTCCGGGGTCGTGCACCAGCTCCAGGTGCCAGGCCGCGTCCGGCCAGCCGGCCATCAGCAGGGAGTGGTCGCCGGGGGTGCCGTCCCCTTCATGGCGGTAGAGCACATCGAGGCCGAGACCGCCGATCCAGAAGCGTTCGGCCGCCGCCAGATCCTTCGACGGCCGCGCGATGCGGACGTGTGCCGTGCCGTTGGCTGCCATGAAACCCCCTGCCCTGGGGCCGCCACCCGCGGCGACCCGATATCGAGGAACCTACCGGGCCGTTGATCATCCGCGCGATCGGCCCCGGGCCCAAGGGATCAGGGAGCGGGATCCGCGTCCGGCTGCTTCGTGCGGTCGAGGACGGACCCGGCTTCGGCACGCCGCCGTTCGGCCGTCTCGCCCTCCTCGTCGCCGTAGTCGGCGAGCACCGCCCGCGCCCGGTCCGCGGCGGCGTCGGGCCGGCCGAGGTCGGCCTCGATCCAGGCCGCGACCAGCTGTGCGGCGGAGCGGCCGTCGCGGGACCCGTAGGTCGCGGCGGCCCGCCCGGTGTGCACGAGTGCCTCCTCGTAGGCCGCGCGGGCGGAGCCGTCGGTGTCCGTGTCCCCGGGTTCGGCGGGGCAGCCGCGGGCCAGGAGTTGGCCGGTCTGGAGGTGGGTGTCGGCGAGGTCGGCCCGCAGCATGTCCCGCTCGTGCTCGTCGGTGGCCGCGGCGAGCGCAGCGGCGGCGGTCTCTGCGGCGGACTCCATCGCCCGGCGGGCGGCGGGCAGCCCCGGCCGGCCCTCGCGCAGCTCGATCCACGCGCGGGCGCGCAGTGCGCGCACCACCAACGGGGTCCGCCCGAGGGCGCGCCACAGCTGTTCCGCGCGCTCGTACGCTTGGACGGCCTGGTCGTCGAGCCCGGCGCGGTTGAGGGCGTCGGCGGCGAGGTGGGCGAGATTCGCGTGGTCCTGCTGTTCCTCCCAGTCCTTGGCGATCTCCGCGGCGAGCAGGAACTGCTCGGCGGCCGCGCGGGGTTCGTCCAGCTGCAGCAGGCATTCGCCCAGCCACCACCGGGCCTGAACGACCCGGCCCTCGTGGTGCGCCGCGCGCAGGTCGGGCAGCGCGGTCTCCAGGACGGCGGCCGCTTCGGCGGCGCGGCCGAGGCGGTTCAGCGCCCCACCGAGCACGAGCCGGGCCCAGCCGCCGGTGTCGTCGCCGTCCCCCGCCTCGTCGGCCCAGTGCGCGCCTTCCAGCGCGTGGTCGGCGGCCTCGTCGTCCTGGCCGGTGTCGGCGAGCGCCTGGGCGAGGACGGTGTGCAGATGGGCGTGGTGCGCGGGGGTGAGGAACTCGGTGCCGAGGTCGAGCGCGGAGCGGGCCGCGCGGGCGGCGGTGTGCGGATCGCCGTGGTTCAGGGCGAGCTCGGAGAGCATCGCCTCGCCCTCGACGGCGAGCCAGGGGCGTCCGGCCTCCTGGTGCAGTGCGGAGGCCCGGGTGAACGCCTCGGCCGCGCCCCGGACATCGCCGCGGCCGGCGACGAGCCGGCCGAGCAGGCAGGTCGCGTCGGCGATCCGGCCGAGGACGCGGTCCTCGTCACGGTGGGCCTCGGCCAGGACCAGGATGTCGGAGACCTCGGCCTCCACGGCGGCCGCGGCCGCCTGGGGGTCGGCGGCCTGTCCGACCGTTCCCAGCCTGATCCGGGCGCGCAACAGGAGCGCGCCGGTGAGCTGGCGGGTGGTGGCCCGCTCCTTGGCGTGCAGCTCCCTGAGCTGTTCGCAGGCGGCGTCGGCCGCGGCGAGGGCGGGCCGCACGGTTCCGGCGAGCGCCATGGCGTAGGCGGCGCGGCCGCGGCTCTCGCGGGACGCGGTGGGGCGCAGGCTGTCGGTGTCGATGACGCACCGGACGAAGAACGCCCAGTCCGGCAGCAGGTCGTCCGCCCGTTCGGTGAGCAGCATGCCCTTGAGGTGGACGCGGTGGCCCGCGCGCCGGGCGGGGCTGACGGCCTCCGGCAGCACGTAGGCGACACCGCGGACGCCGGCGAGCGGCACGTCCAGGTCGATGGCGTCCAGCGGGTTGAAGCCGAACTGCTCGTGGCAGTGCCGGGCCAGCGCGATCCGCCGGGCGGCCGGGCTGGAGTGCGGGCGTTCCCACACCGCGGGCAGATCGGTGACCGGTTCGTCCCCGACGCGGACGTCGTAGGGCAGCAGCGAGCCGAAGTCCCGGGCGAGGGCGATGACGCGGGCGGGTTCCAGCCACTCGGCGGCTCCGGGCCGGGCGCTGAGGTACACCGTGGTGCCGGGTTCGGTGCGCGCGTCCGACGGCAGGGTGCGGACGGTGTAGGAGCCGTCGTCGCGGGCCGTCCACTCCACCGGCGGGGCGTCGGGGGTGCGGGCGGAACGGCTGACGACGCGGATCTCCCCGGCGACGACGAAGCACGCGAGCAGTCCGATGCCGAACTGGCCGAGGAATTCGGCGCGCGCCGACTCCAGGCCGTCGCGCTTGGAGCTGCGGCCGATGGTGGCCAGCAGGGTGTGGACGTCGCTCTCGGTGAGACCGATGCCGCTGTCCTCGACCCGCAGCCGGCCCTCCCCGGCGTACAGCCGCACCCGAGCGGGCGCGTCCGGCTGTTCGGCACGACGCGCCGTGATCGCGTCAACGGCGTTCTGCAGCAGTTCCCGCAGGTAGACCTTGGGGCTGGAGTAGAGGTGGTGGGAGAGCAGGTCCACCAGTCCGCGGAGATCGACCTGGAAGGTGTGCGGTATGTGATCAGCAGTCATCGTCTCAGCCGTACAGGGGATGAATTCCGGCCATCGTAGGGCGCTGCCCCGGTGTTGACCATGGGTTTCGGTGCGCGGTCCGGTCCGCCCCGGGCGCCGTGTTCACCGGCCGTTCGACCGGACGGCATCCGGGACCAGTAGGAACGGGGACGACGCAGGGGCAGCCGAGCAGCAGGAGTCGCACATGTCGCAGATGCCGAACACAGCACACCGGGAACAGGGTTCGCCGCAGTCGCGGCCTTCGGCCACCGGGGTGGACCGCCGGACGGTCCTCGGCGGCGGCCTGGCCGCGGCAGGAGCGCTGCTCGTTCCCGCCGTGACGGCGGCGCCCGCGCTGGCCCTGTCGGGACGGCCGGCCGCGCCGTGGGGTGTGCAGAGCGGCGATGTCACGGCCACGTCCGGTCTGGTGTGGGTACGGGCGGACCGGCCGGCCCGGATGGTCGTGGAGACGTCGGTCAGCGGCACCTTCCGCGACGCGCGCCGCTGGCAGGGCCCGCTGCTGGGTCCTGACACCGACTTCACCGGCACGACCTCGCTGCGTGGGCTGCCGTCCGGCGAACAGATCCATTACCGGGTGCTGCTGGCCGATCCGGACGGCCACCGGCGTACCGGCGCACCCATGGACGGCACCTTCCGCACCCCGTCGGCACGGCGCCGCGACGATGTGCGCTTCCTGTGGTCGGGAGACCTCGCCGGGCAGGGCTGGGGCATCAACCCGGACATCGGCGGCTACCGCATCTACGAGGCGATGGGCCGGCTCGACCCGGACTTCTTCCTGTGCAGCGGGGACAACATCTACGCCGACGGCCCGATCGCGCCCACCGCGGCGCTGCCCGACGGCCGGGTCTACCGCAACCTCACCACCCCGGAGAAGTCCAAGGTCGCCGAGACGCTCGCGGAGTTCCGCGGCGCCTTCCGCTACAACCTGCTCGACGACAAGCTGCGCGCCTTCAACGCCCGGGTGCCCTCGGTCATCCAGTGGGACGACCACGAGGTGCGCAACAACTGGTACCCGGGCGAGATCATGGACGACGCGCGGTACGCCCAGAAGAGCGTGGACGTGCTGGCGGCCCGCTCCCGTCGCGCGTTCTCCGAGTACTTCCCGATCTCGACGCTGCGGCCGAACGCCGACGGGCGCGTCCAGCGGGTGCAGCACCACGGCCCGCTGCTGGACGTCTTCGTGCTGGACATGCGCACCTACCGCAACGCCAACTCCCCCGACACCCAGACGCAGGACGAGCAGGGCATCCTCGGGCGGGCGCAGCTGGAGTGGCTGAAGCGGGAGCTGTCCCGGTCCCGCGCGGTGTGGAAGGTGATCGCCGCCGACATGCCGCTGGGCCTGGTGGTGCCGGACACCACGGAGGGCAAGCCGAACATCGAGGCGGTCGCGCAGGGCGATCCGGGTGCCCCGCTCGGACGTGAGTTGCAGATCGCCGAGCTGCTGCGGTTCGTCAAGCACCGGCGGATCACCGGCACGGTGTGGCTGACGGCCGATGTGCACCACACGTCCGCGCAGCACTACCAGCCGTCCCGCGCGGCGTTCACGGACTTCGCGCCGTTCTGGGAGTTCGTCTCCGGCCCACTGAACGCCGGCGCGTTCCCGGCCAGCGCACTGGACGGCACCTTCGGTCCCGAGCGGGTCTTCGTCAAGGCGCCCGAGCGCGCCAACGTCTCGCCCGCCGAGGGGTACCAGTTCTTCGGTCAGGTCGACATCGACGGGCAGTCGGGCGAGCTGACGGTGCGGCTGCGTGAGCAGGACGGCACGGTGCTGTTCACCAAGGTGCTGCAGCCCGGCCGCGTCGGCCAGTAGGGCACCCGGCCCGCCGCGTCCGCGGTTTTGCCGTCTGCCGGTCGCGGGACACCGCCCGGCAGGCGGCAAAACCGTTGAAAGCGCAAATTAACCACCAGGAATCACCCTTAACCCACCGGTCATAGAACGTTCGTGATCACGCAACACATGTTCGACATGGTGTTCTCATGCCTCAGCTGACTCCGTCGAACCCACGCCCCTCCCGCGCCCACCGCCACCACTGGCGGCGCGACCTGGTGGAACTCGCCGCCCTCTTCACCGCGGTGGCCACCGCGGACCTGGTGTCCAATGTGGTGGTGCACGGTCCGGAGGGGCCCGTCCTGCTGGCCGCCTCGGCCGTCGCACTGCTGGCGACGGCCGGATTCCACACATGGTGGGCACGCCGCCACAGTCATGCGCCCCCCGGACCGGCTCCGGCGGACCGGGCCGACGAACCGGGCCCGGCGACGCTGTGGCGGCTGCGCACCACGGTGCGCGACACCCCCGGCAGCCTGGGCTCGGTGTGCATGGCGCTGGCCGACGCCGGCGTCGACATCCTGACGCTGCAGACCCACCCGCTGGCCGACGGCACGGTCGACGAGTTCCTGCTCCGGGCACCTGGATCGGTACCGGCCCTCGCGCTGTCCCAGGTCGTCGGGGCGGCCGGCGGACGCGACACCTGGACGGAGCGGGCCGACGCCCACGACCTGGTGGACACCCCCACCAGGATGCTCACGCTCGCCACCCGCACCGCCCTGGACGCCGCGGAGCTGCCGCTCGCCCTGCGCCAGCTCTTCGGCCGGTGCCCGATCCGCTCGGTCCCGGCCGCGAAGGACGGCACCCCGGCACCGGAGGACTCCCTGACCGAGACCGTGATGACGCTGCGCGACCCGTCCGGCGGCACGATCACCGTCGAGCGGGCATACCTGCCGTTCACCCCGACCGAGTTCGCCAGGGCGCGGGCCCTGGTGGAACTCGACTCGCGGCTGGGCGTCCGGATGCCGGAGAGCAAGGACGTGCTGACGCTGCCGGAGGGCAACGAGATCACGATCCGCCGGGCCGGCCCCGAGGACCTGCCCGCGGCCCGCGCCATGCACGACCGCTGCTCCCCGGAGACGCTCGCGCAGCGCTATCACGGCCCGGTCCCCGACGCGGACCGCTATCTGAAGCACCTGCTCAGCCCGCGCTTCGGCCGGACGCTGGCCGTCGAGACGGCGTCGGGCCGGCTGGTCGCGCTGGCGCACCTGCTGTGGGACGGCGACGAGAACGAGGTCGCCCTGCTGGTCGAGGACGACTGGCAGCGCCGCGGCATCGGCGCGGAACTGCTGCGCAAGCTCGTCGGCCACGCCGTCGAGGCGGGCCGGGGCAGCGTCTACGCCGTGACGCAGGCGAACAACACCGGCATGGTGGCGACCATGCGCGATCTGGGACTCCCGCTGGACTACCAGGTCGAGGACGGCACGCTGGTGATCACCGCGACGCTGACACCGTCGGGCGTGCCGTCCTCGCCGAAGGTCACGAGCCGGAACTGACCGACTCGGCGAGGACCGAGGCCCGCAGCGCGCCGTCGAGGTCGCGCCACAGGTCCTCGACGTCCTCCAGGCCGACCGACATCCGCAGCAGCCGGTCACTGACGCCCGCCGCCCGGCGGTCCCGCTCGTCGACGACGCGGTGGCTGATCGAGGCCGGGTGCTGGATGAGGGTGTCGACACTGCCGAGGCTGACCGCCGGGGTGATCAGCCGGACCGCGGCGATCACCTCGTGCGGGTCGCCGTGCACCTCGAACGCGACCATGGCGCCGCCGATCCGCGGGTAGTGCACCGCCGCCACCCGCGGGTCGGCGGCCAGCCGCCCGGCGAGCACTTCGGCGCTCTGCGAGGCGGCGCGCATCCGTACCGGCAGCGTCGACAGCCCGCGCAGCAGCAGATAGCCGGCCAGCGGGTGCAGGACGCCGCCGGTGGCGAACCGGACCTTGCGCAGCAGCCGGGCGAACTCCTCGTCGCAGGCCACCACCCCGCCGAGCACATCGCCGTGACCGCCGAGGTACTTGGTCGCGCTGTGCAGCACGATGCTCGCGCCGAGCTCGGCGGGGCGCTGCAGCACCGGCGTCGCGAAGGTGTTGTCCGCGAGCAGCGGCACCGTTCCGCAGGCGTGCGCTATCGCCCGCAGGTCCAGTTCGGCGAGGGTCGGGTTGGCGGGGGTCTCGACCAGGACCAGCCCGGTGTCGGGCCGGATCGCTTCGGCGATGCCCGCCGGGTCCACCCAGGTCACCTCGGTGCCCAGCAGCCCGCCGGACAGCAGATGGTCACTGCACCCGTACAGCGGGCGGACCGCGACGACGTGCCGCAGGCCCAGGGAGCCGCGCGCCAGCAGGCAGGCGGTCAGGGCGGCCATGCCACTGGCGAAGGCGACCGCGTCGTCGGTGCCTTCGAGCCGGGCCAGGGCGGTCTCGAAGCGGCTGACGGTCGGATTGTCCAGCCGGCCGTAGACGGGCGGGCCCTCCAGCCGGGCGCCGGTGGCGGCGAACACATCGAGCCGGGCGGCCTCGCCCCGGCTGTCGTACGACGGGTACGTGGTCGACAGATCCAGGGGTACGGCGTGCACGCCGAGCCCGGCGAGGTCCTCGCGGCCGGCGTGCACCGCTTCGGTGGCCAGAGAACGAGGCGGTGCCACAGTGTGTTGTTCCATGCCCAGAGCCTGAACAATCGGCGCCCATCGGTGACCGCATCCCGTGCTACGTTCGGCCGATGACCGATTCCGTCACTTTGGATCCGATCGATCTCGAGATTCTCCGGGTCCTGCAGAACGATTCCCGGACCACCAACCGCGATCTCGCGACGGCGGTCGGCGTCGCACCGTCCACCTGTCTGGACCGCGTGGCACGGCTGCGCCGTACCGGAGTGATCCTCGGCCATGAACTGCGACTGGATCCCGCCAAGCTCGGACGCAGCCTCGAGGCGCTGCTGTCGGTGCAGGTACGGCCGCACCGCAGGGAGCTGATCAGCCCGTTCGTGGCCCGGATCCGCGCCCTCCCCGAGACGCGGGCGCTGTTCCACCTCACCGGCCCCGACGACTACCTCGTCCATGTCGCGGTGACCGGTACGTCCGATCTGCAGCGGCTGGTGATCGACGAGTTCACCTCGCGCCGCGAGGTCGCCCGGGTGGAGACCCGGCTGATCTTCCAGCAGTGGGACTGCGGCCCCCTGCTGCCGCCCGTCCCGGGCGCCTGACCGCCGGGCCGCGGGCTCTGGACGGCGGCGCCGGCAGCGCGGCCGCCCGCCGACAGGTACGTAGCCAAGAAGAATGATGACGCGGCGGGCCCGTTCGTACGAGGATGGCCGTATGTCCACGAATACCAGCAGCCCGCTGCCCCGCCAGGTGGCCGACGCGTACGTCGACCACCTCATCGAACTCGACCCGATCATGGGTACCTACCTCGGCATCGCGCAGAGCAATTCCTCTCTGCCCGACTACTCCCCCGCCGGGACGAGCGCCGTCGCCGACCTCGCCCGCACCACGCTGGACCTGCTGACCCAGGCCGAGGCGCAGCCGGGCGCGGACACCGACGCGGAGCGGCGCTGCGCCCGGCTGCTGCGCGAGCGGCTCAACGCCGAACTCGCCGTGCACGAGGCCGCGGAAGGGCTGCGCGCAGTCAGCAACATCCACTCACCGCTGCACTCGATGCGCGAGGTCTTCAGCGTCACCCCTGCCGAGACCACGGAGGACTGGACCGCGATCGCCGCCCGGCTGCGCGCCGTCCCGGCCGCGCTGGAGGGCTACCGCGCCTCGCTCGCCGAAGGCCTCGACCGCAAGCTCCCGGCCGGCCCCCTCCAGGTGACGACCGTCATCGGCCAGCTGACCGGCTGGATCGGCACCGACAGCAGCTACTTCGGGACGATTGCCGCGCCGGGCCCCGAGGAGCTGCGCGGTGAGCTCGACGCTGCCGCCGCCGGGGCCACCGAAGCCCTCGTGGCGCTGCGCGACTGGCTGCGCGACACCTACGCCCCGAGCGTCGAGGGCGCGCCGGAGACCGTCGGCCGCGAGCGCTACGCCCGCTGGTCGCGGTACTGGAACGGCACCGACCTCGATCTCGACGAGGCCTACGCGTACGGCTGGTCCGAGTACCACCGCATCCACGAGGAGATGAAGACCGAGGCCGAGAAGATCCTGCCGGGCGCGGCGACCCCTTGGGAGGCCCTGGCCCACCTGGAGGAGCACGGCACCCGCATCGAGGGCGTCGAGGAGGTCAGGACCTGGCTCCAGTCGCTGATGGACGAGGCCATCGAGGCTCTGGACGGCACGCACTTCGAGCTGGCCGACCGCGTCAAGCGCGTCGAGTCGCGGATCGCCCCGCCCGGCGGCGCCGCGGCCCCTTATTACCTGCAGCCGTCGGAGGATTTCTCCCGCCCGGGCACGACCTGGCTGCCGACGATGGGCCAGACCAGCTTCCCCGTCTACGACCTGGTCTCCACCTGGTACCACGAGGGCGTTCCCGGCCATCACCTGCAGCTCGCCCAGTGGACGCACGTCGCGGAATCCCTCTCCCGCTACCAGGCGACCGTCGGTCTGGTCAGCGCGAACTGCGAGGGCTGGGCGCTGTACGCCGAGCGCCTCATGGACGAGCTGGGCTTCCTCACCGACCCCGAGCGCCGGCTGGGCTACCTCGACGCGCAGATGATGCGCTCGACCCGCATCATCGTCGACATCGGTATGCACCTGGAGCTGGAGATCCCCGCCCACTCCCCGTTCCACCCCGGCGAGCGCTGGACGCCGGAGCTGGGCCGCGAGTTCTTCGGTCTGCACAGCGGCCGCCCCGCCGACTTCGTCGACAGCGAGCTGATCCGCTACCTGGGCATGCCCGGCCAGGCCATCGGCTACAAGCTCGGTGAGCGCGCCTGGCTGACCGGCCGCGAGGCCGCCCGCAAGGCCCACGGCGACGCCTTCGACGCCAAGGCCTGGCACATGGCCGCCCTCTCCCAGGGCTCCCTGGGCCTCGACGACCTGGTCACCGAGCTCTCGGCCCTGTAGGAACACCGCGGGGCCCCGGCCTCGCAAACGTTTCCGTGCGGGCGGCGGCGGATCTCCTCCGCAGCCGTCCGCACGGAGCCGCCTCGGGCGCCGCCGGATGTGGCCGTCCACGGCCGGTCTAGGCTGCCCGTATGGGGGCCACCATCATCTTCTGCGCGGATCCACTGAATCCGCGGCGACCGGACGCCCACTTCGCACCCGAGGCGCGGGCCGCGCGGGAACTGGGTCTGACCGTCGCGCTGCTCGACCATGACGCGCTGCTCGCCGGAGATCCGGCGGCTGCCGTCGCCCGGGTCCCGCGGGGCACCGGACCCGCGTGGTACCGCGGCTGGATGATCCCCGGGGACCACTACAGCAACCTGGCGCAGGCGCTCGACGCACGCGGCTGCACCCTGCTGACGGAACCGGACCGCTATCGCGCCGCGCATGAACTGCCCGGTTGGTACGGCACGTTCGAGGAGCTGACGCCGCGCAGCGTCTGGCTGCCCGTCGACGCCGGCCGGCCGCCGGACACGGCGGCGCTGGCCGCCCTCACCGCACCGCTGGGCGGCGGCCCCGGCATCGTGAAGGACTTCGTCAAGTCCCGCAAGCACGAGTGGGACGAGGCCTGTTACGTCCCCGACCTCGCGGACACCGAGCGGCTCGCGGCCGTCACCGCCTGCTTCGTCGAGCGGCAGGGCGACTTCCTCGCGGGCGGTGTCGTCGTCCGGGCCTTCGAGGAGTTCACGGACACCGGTGAGGCACGGGTGTGGTGGCTGGACGCGCAACCGGTCCTCGTCACCGCGCACCCCGACAGCCCGCAACTCCGCCCACGGCCGGCACTGGACCGGGTACAGCCGCTGGTGGCCGCCCTCGGCTGCCGCTTCGTCACCACCGACCTCGCACTGCGGGCCGACGGGCAGTGGCGGGTGATCGAGGTCGGGGACGGCCAGGTCAGCGATCTGCCGCCGGACGCGGACCCTGGGGCTCTGGCCGGAAAACTCGCCTCCGTGCGAGGGCCCCGAGGGATACTCTGCAGATCCTTTGCCTTCTCCGACAGGACGGTCCCGATCCATGACCCTGCGCACCTCCCACCATGACGGCCGACAGGTGCTCGAATCCGGCCGGGTGACCCTGCGCGAACAGCTGCCCGCCGACTGCGCACAGCTGGCCGAGGGCAAGGCCGCCGAGCTCGTCTGGATCGACGGCATACCCGGCGAGGGCACGACAAGCGCCGCCGGGATGACGGTCCAGGCGGACGCGGCCGGAGTGTTCCAGCCCGGCTGGGGAGTGTTCGCGATCCAGCGGTCCGAGGACGGCATGGCGATCGGCGGCATCGGCTTCCACGGCCCGCCCACCGACGGCGTCGCCGAGATCGGCTACGACCTCTCGATCTCCGCCCGCGGCGCCGGCTGGGCCACCGACGCCCTGCTGGCCCTCGCGGAATGGGCCCTCACCCGCCCCGGCGTCCGCGTCCTCCTCGCCACCACCGAACCGGACAACATCCCGTCCCAACGGGTCCTGGAACGAGCGGGTTTCACTCGCGTGCCGGACCACGGGAACCTGCACGCGTTCGAACTGGTCGGCCCGGCGGTCTGACCGGCCCCATCCTGCGCACGTCCGCAGCGACGACCCCGACACGTCCGGCGATCGCCGCACGGCCGGTCAGCAGCCGCAGGTGTCGGCGCCGGTCGGGGCGGTGAGGGGGTCCGCTTCGTGGCGGGCTTCGCCCTCGAAGGTCTCGAAGGCGTAGCCCTCGCGGATCCAGTACTCCATGCCGCCGAGCATCTCCTTGACCCGGTAGCCGAGGGTTGCCAGGGCGTGGGCGGCGCGGGTCGCGCCGTTGCAGCCGGGGCCCCAGCAGTACACGACGACCGGGACCGAGCGGTCCAGGAACTCCGCGGCGAGCTGCGGGATCTGGGCGGTCGGGAGGTGGACGGCGCCCGGTACGTGGCCCTGGTCCCAGGATTCGGTGCTGCGGGAGTCGACGACCACGAATCCGGGGTGCTCGGCCCGCAGACCGGCCGCGACGTCGGAGACGTCGGCGTGGAAGGCGAGGCCGGCGGCGAAGTAGGCGGCCGCGTCGGCGGGGGCGGCCGGGGGGACGCGGAGGACGGGGTTCTCGGAAACGATCAGCTGAGTCATGGCTGGAAATCTACGGAACCCGGGCGGGACCGTGAAGTGAGATTCCCCGGTGGTTTTCTTGCACGGCCGGGATTTCCCCTGCTATTCATCGGTCATGACCAGTGAATCCCTCGACGCCACCGACTGGCGCATCCTGGAAGCCCTGCAGCGCGACGGCCGGGCCAGTTACGCCGAGCTGGCGCGGGCGGTCGCGATGTCGCCCAGCGCGGTGACCGAGCGGGTCCGCCGGCTGGAGGAGTCCGGGGTGATCACCGGTTATTCGGCGGTCATCGACCACGACCGGGTCGGTCTGCCCATCCTGGCCCTGGTGCGGCTGCGCTATCCGACCGGCAACTACAAGCCGTTCCACGACCTGCTGGCGTCGACGCCGGAGATCCTGGAGGCGCACCACGTCACGGGCGACGACTGCTTCGTCATGAAGGTGGCGGCCCGCTCGATGCGGCATCTGGAGGAGACCGCCGGCCGGATCTCAGGCCTCGGATCGGTCACCACCAGCATCGTCTACTCCTCGCCGCTGTCCCGCCGCCCGCTCACGTTGTGACGGGGGTGACGGCGCCGCGAGCGGTACCGCGCCCGGACGGGCCCTGGGCGACCGTGGAGCCCGACTGTCCCTTGACGACGCGCAGTTGGGCGGGGATGCGCTGCCGCAGATCGGCGACGTGGCTGACGATGCCGACGGCGCGGTCCCGTTCCCGCAGCGCGTCCAGGACGTCCAGCACCTCGTCCAGGGTCTGCTCGTCGAGGCTGCCGAAGCCCTCGTCGATGAAGAGGGTGTCCAGCCGGGTGCCGCCCGCCTCGTCGGTGACGACGTCCGCGAGGCCGAGCGCCAGCGCCAGGGAGGCGGAGAAGGTCTCGCCCCCCGACAGGGTCGCGGTGTCGCGCTCGGTGCCCGTCCAGGCGTCGACGGCCATCAGGCCCAGCCCGGACCGGGAGCGGCCCGCGCTCCTGGCGTCGCTGTGGACGAGGGTGTAGCGCCCCGACGACATGCGCTGCAGCCGGACGCTGGCTGCCGCGGCGACCTGTTCCAGCCGGGCGGCCAGCACGTAGGTCTCCAGTTCCATCTTCAGCTGGTTCTCGGTGGAGGTGCCGGCCGACAGGTCCGCCAGCCGCCGGATGCGGGCGTACTCGGCGCGGGCCGGGGCGAGTTCAGCGGCCTTCGCGGCGGCCTGCGCCCCGAGCCGGTCGAGGTCGGCGCCGCGCGTCTGCGCGGCGGCGTGCGCGGCGGCCGCCTCCCGCAGCCGGGCGGTCGTGGCGTCGACGGCCGCCCGCGCCCGCGCGGGATCGGCGGCCGGCAGTGCGGCGGCGGCCGCGAGTCCGGGCGCCGCCAGATCGGCGGTGACGGCGGCCTCCTCGTCGCGCCACTGCGCCACGAGGTGCTCCAGCCGCAGCCGCCGGTCG